>JAFIGC010000123.1 GCA_020831635.1 Verrucomicrobiota bacterium
CCCCCCCCCCCCCCCCCCCCCCCCCCCCCCCCACCACCCCCCCCCCCCCGGGGGGCCTTTATTCATTTCGTGAAATTTCGTGCCTTTCGTGGTTGAAAAAGGATCCACGAAAAGGTTTCAGAAGAGCAGGCCTCAAATTTTTTTCAGATCGTATCCTGAACGCTCACCCCTTTCTTGGGGAGGATGATTTTGAGGAGACCGTCTTGATACGAGCTTTCCATGGCATCCCCGTCCGCGTCCGGCGGGAGGGGAAGAACGCGGTGGAAACTCCCTTGGATGCGCTCGTGATGCCGGAGGCGTCCTCCGGGATCGCTCTCGGAATTGTCGGACATTTCTGCGCGGATGTGCAAGTGACGGTTTTGCACCTTGGTCACGACCCTTTGTTCGCCGGCACCGGGCAATTCGAGGGTCAATTCGTAGGCGTCATCGAGTTCCCGAATATCCAAACGGGGTTGTCGGGGAAGGATGTGGCGCGGAAAATGATCGAACTCGCTGCGATGGTGCATGCCGCCGTACATGCGTCCGAACATGTTGTCCATCTCCTCGCGAAGCCGGTTGATTTCTTCGAAGGGATTCCACTCGTCCATTTTCCAGAGGGGCGAGGGATGGATGAATCCGGGTTGGGGGGCGGTGGAACGGGGGCGGCTTTCCCGCCGGCTTTCTTGTCGGCTTTCCTGTGGGGGTGGCCGTTGATTTTGGGTGGCCGTGTCCTCACGGTTTTGTGGGGGTGGGGTGAGGTCCACGGTTTCCATGTCCGCGGGCTCCCGCGAGGTGTTTCCATCATGCAATTGACTGGAAATTCGGAACAAAAACCAAGATTGCACCGCAAAACCCAAGAGCAACGCCACGAGCAGAATGGGCAGGGCTTTTTGTAGCCGTCCCGATTGGGGCGCCGCCACATCAGTCGCACCGGGTGGCACCGTGGTTGCCGCGGATGTCTCGGATTCAGAACGATGGGGCGCTTCATGTTTGTCTGTCATTTGAAACCTCCTTTTTGCGTAAATGTGTTTTGGGCGATTCAATTTCCGTGGACAAGGATGAGGGGAGGTGCGTTGAATTTTTTTTCGCCGTTCCTGCCGTGAGCGGTGAGCCCGGAAAACATGGGTCGGGTTGTTTTTGACAATCGATGGGATACGTGATTGAATTCCTTCATTGTGGCGCCTCGAATTGGGGCCCATGTATTTTCTCAGAGGCTTTTTTATGAATCATTCTCGAAATCTGTTGCTTGGAAGTGTGTTGTTGGACCCGGGACGCTGGTCCAAAGGTCGCGTCCCCCAAATTGTGGCCGGGGACTGGAACGACCGTATCCGCAAGGCGGGATTTTCAGGTTGGGAGTTGTGGGAGCCGCACGATCCGCTTTTTCTGGACGATGATCGCCTTCCGGCTCCGCAGCCCGTTGACGTCTACAACACCTACGTGTTGCCGGGAGAGGCGGATTTGAAAAGCTTGCAGGCTCTGGCCAATCGCGTCTATGCGTCGAAAGCGCGGGGCGTGAAATTCAACGTGGGCAACGGCCCTACTTCCGCCGAAGCGGCTTTGCCCGCATTGGAATTTCTGTTGGAGGTGTGCCCGAATGTCGAATTCTGGTGCGAATGCCATCCGCGCACGGCACTGGAAAAACCGGAAAACGCCGCGCGTTGGATTTCCGGACTTTCACAAAGGATTGGCATCGTGCTCCATCCTTTTGACATTTCCTGCAATGCCGTGGAGATGTGGACCCGTTTGGTGGGGGACCGTATCCGCCATTTGCATTTTCAAGTCAAAGGCAAGGACAACCGGTTTGCGAATTTGGCGACCCGGGAATCGTTGGTACGGGATCGTTTGTTGGAGTTGGACGACTTTGATTTCATCGGCTCCGCTTCGTTGGAGTTCACCCGCGGGGTGGGCGGGGGCGCCGGAGATGAGCCGGAGGCTTTGTTTGCATCCGCCGTCGAGGACCTGCGCTTTCTCAAATCCCTGGGGTGGGCATGAAGATCGTTCATTTGGCCAAAAAAGAAGCCTCCGCGAAAATCATGTTGCCCGCCTTCCAAGACGCTTTGCGCGAATTGGGAGAGGTGGAGGTGGTGGAGCACGGGCAAGACATGACCGAACAAGAAGTGCTCTCCGTGTTGAGGCGCGGGGATGTGATTTTGACCGACTGGATGTCCCAACCCCTTCCGGTGACACTGGCGGCGGACCCGGGCAATGTGCGTTATGTATGCAATTTGACCGGCACCATCCAGGGGTTCATTCCCCCGGAAATCATAAATGCCGGAATTCCGGTAAGCAACTGGGGGGATGCCACGGCAATCGAATTGGCGGAATCTTCCCTGACTCTTTTGTTGGCGGCGCTCAAGGAAATCCCCGCCCGAATTCGGCGGGTGGAGAGCGGGAAATGGCGGGATTTGAACGGTTTGCGGCAGGGGCACCTGCATGGATTGCGCCTGGGACTCTATGGCTTTGGCCATTCAGGTAAGGCGTTCTTGAATTTGGTGCGGCCTTTTCAGGTGGACGTGCACGTGTACGATCCGTTTGTCCAAGAATTGCCCGACGGGGTGAGGCGGGCGGATGATTTGGACGCCTTGTTCTCGGATGTGCACGCGGTCTCCATTCACGCGGCCTTGACCCCGGAAACCCGGGGGAGCGTGGATGCGGCGTTGTTGGCCAAATTGCCGGATGGAGGCATCATCGTGAACACGGCCCGGGGGGATATCATCGATCAGGGAGCCTTGTTCGCGGAATTGGCGAGCGGACGTTTGCGGGCCGGGTTGGATGTGCTGGCGGATGGGGATTGGCTGCCGCCGGAGCATGAAGCCCGCGCCTGGCCCAATCTGTTGTTAACCTGCCATCAACTGAATATGTCGACCTGGCCCGATCCCGAGGCGATGCATTTCATGCACGGAATTTGTTTGGACAATTTGAGGCGCTTCCAAAATGGGGAGCCGATCCGCTTTTTGTTTGATTCGCGTCGCCTGGCCTTAAGCACTTGAGCAGATTTCATCCGCAACCGAAAAAAGAGCAAAGCCAACGGATGTGCCACAGTCGCTTGTATACTGGGAACCTAACTTCTGGTATCCGTATCGGTCGAATCTCCGAAAATCAGCCGTGTGAAAATCACCTATCATGCCGGAAGATCCGCAGGCCGTGTCTCGGCATCCGCAGGTCTCATAACCATACGCACAATCATCATCGACGAATGAATTTCCTTGAGTACGCGTAAGATGAGGATTAGGATTTACGGAGCTGTAAATCATTCACCACAAATTTCTTACGTTCTTCATACACACTTTTCGGTATCATCTTCCTAAGCGGGTGCGGCTTTCTTCGGCGAGGGTGGCGATGCGGCTGGCGGCCCGGGCGTCTTCGAGGCTTGCGTGGGGCGGATGGGGGTTCCCATTGCGAATGGCGGCACAAAATTCGCGCAGGCTTTCCCTCCATCCCTGATCGCGCAGAAAGTTGGGGATCACTTTGGGGATACCGCCTTTTTCCGTCCAGTCCTGCCATGCCTGGCGGCGGAGACGTAGGAAATCGTCGAGCCCTTCCACGTCGGGGATCGGGTCGCCCGACCGGGGGTCGATCAGGGAAAAGGTTTGGCGGGCGGGGAGTTGTGGGTGACCCAAGACGCGAACTTCCACAAAGTCGTCCATGATTACGCCGCCACGGTCGGTGATGGCCTCGAAGCGTTCCTTGGGAAAATCCATGCTGGCGTGTCCGCTGTGCAGCAAGGTGGCGGTGGCGCCGTTTTCGAACCCGATGAGGATGGCGTCGTCGTCGGGTCGGGAGTCCAGGCAGTGTAGGGTTTTGACCTCCGACCCGGTGAAGAGTCTCAAGAGATCGAAAAGGTGGCAGGCATCGTGGCGGATCAGGGCGCCGGGCGGATAGCCTTTGGCCCAGCGCCAGGCGTCGTCTGCCATTCGGGAGAAAATATTCCGGGGGGCGCCGGAGTGTTCGAATGCCGCTTTCACGGCGCGATATGCGGGGGAAAAGCGTTTTTGCATGCCCACCACGGCCAAACGGTCGCTTTGATCGCGGGCTTGGATGAGTTTCTGAAAATCGGCATCGCGGGTGGCGCCGGGTTTTTCCACGTAGACGTGTTTTCCCGATTGGAGCAAAGCGGTGGCAATGTCGGCTTGCAGGTCGTCGCGTACCGCCACCACGGCGGCCTCGATGTTGTCGTCGTTGAGGATATCGCGGAGTTCGGTGGTGGCGTAGCCGGCGGCGAAAGTTTGGGCGGCGGATTGGGCCGTGGGCGCGTGAGTGTCGCAGACGGCGGCAAGCCGGGCTTCGGGAAGGTGGCGCAGGTTGGGGAGGTGTTGGCTGCGGGCAAAATTTCCGCAGCCGATGACGGCGAGTTGTACGGGAGGGTTTGTCATGAGATCAAAAAGGGAAAACGGCTTGGATGTTTCCGCCGCCAAAGGCGGGGCGATGTAGGCGGGTGGTGAGGTTGAAGGTCATGTGGGCGCCGGTCTCCCGGTTGATCAGCACTTGAAAGGCGGGGGCGAATTTACCGTAGAATTGGGTGATGCGTTGCCCGGGGGCGTCCGGATTGTCCGGGAAAAAATCGCTGACGTCGTGGTAGGCGAGGAAGACGGTGGGCATGAAATCGATACGCTCGTTGATGGAAAGCTGGTGGCCGAAGTAGAGCGTGTGTTCTTCCCGGTCGCGGTCGGCGTCGTCGAGGGGGGCAAAGGGTCTGCGGTCGGTTTCGGTGAGATACAGGGCGCGGTATCCGAGCCATTGCAACTGGCCGGCCCGATCCTCGCGACGCAATTCAAAGCCCCGGCTATCGAAAGATCGATGGAAGTCTTGTTCTTGGGGCATCGGCCGCGTGCCGACGCGGCTTCGACGGGTGCGGAGGGTTTCCGTATAGATTTCCAAGCGCGTGCATTTGCTGAGGGGCAGCTCAAGCCCGAGGCCCAGGGACCATTCTCTGTTTCTGGAGGTAAGGCCCATGTCCTCGAAAAGCTGGGTGGTGGGATGAACCTGGGCAAATCCCTTGAGGGACACATCGGGGGTGAAAGCCCGCTTTCCCTGCACGAAGTAGGTGTAGGGCGAAACGTCGTAATTGGCGTCCAAGCTTTTTTGGTTGAAGAAGGCGTCCGGGGCCACCCAAGTGAAGCGGGCTTGGTTGCCTTGTTCGTCCTCCCAGCTCAGGTCGGCGTAAGCGTCGTTGGAGGCTTTGTCCCCGACAATATCCCCCCAGAGGGAAAAACGGATGCCGTACCGTTCCAAGCCGAGGCCGATGAGATTTTGATCGAAACGACCGTCAAAATCCTCGTCGCGCCGAAAGCGGTAGCCCGCGAAAAAGGGACCGTCCAGATCCATGTGGGCCCGGGCAAGCATTTGCACGTAAAATTCGTCTTGGCGGGTACTGCCCACGGTGCCGGCAAAGCTGTTTTCCCTCAAGGGGGCGCGTCGGCCGAGATAAGGCATGGGCGCAAAACTGAGCCGATGCAGAAACGCGATGCCGTCGTATTCGAAATCACGCCCCTCCAATGCCTCCCGTCGGAACGGTCGGGGATCGAAGTGGTGCAGCACCTGCGCGGACGTTCGATGGAACGCGCAAAGGCAGGCCAGGAGACAAAAAACGTGGAGGTGGCGCATGATTTGAAGGGGTCTGTCCCCATGAATTTGAAGGGGTCTGTCCCCATATTTTGATTTGAAGGTTGCCGTGGGCGAAACTTTGTGGGAGGATGGAACGGTCACACCGAACGGAGATATAAATGAGTACGCTATTTACAAAAATTATCCAAGGGGAAATTCCCTGCGCGAAGCTTTATGAAGACGAACGCTTTTTCGCGTTTCTGGACATTCGCCCCATTCACAAGGGACACGCGCTCTTGATTCCCAAGCGTGAAATCGATTATTTGTTTGATATGCCGGACGATTTGATGCGTGATTTGTTGATCACCGCCCGTCCCATTGCCCGGGCACTGAAAAAACACGTGCCCTGCAAAAAAATCGGTTTGATGGTGGCCGGCTTGGAAGTGCCGCATTGTCACCTGCATCTGGTGCCCATTGACGACGTGGGCGATTTGAATTTTGCCAAGGCGTCACCGGCCGAACCCGAAGATCTCGAGGCGTTGGCCGAAAAAGTCCGGCAAACCTTGAAGATGGATGCCTGAATCGATTATGCTTGCCTGAAACCCCAAAGAAAGACACTCCTCATGAAACTCACATTCCTCGGCGCCTCGCGCAATGTCACCGGATCCCGCACCATGGTTGAAACGGGCGGTTCGCGCATCCTCATCGATTGCGGATATTTTCAAGAACGGAAATTCCAGGATCGCAACTGGGATGAGTTCCCGGTGCCCCCGTCCTCCATCGACGTGGTGTTGCTCACCCACGCGCATTTGGACCATACCGGTTTGCTGCCCCGTCTGGTGGCCCAGGGTTTCAGAGGGAAAATCCTGGCCACGCACGCGACCTGCGATATTGCCGCGATTATTCTTCGGGACAGTGCCCGCCTGCAACAGGAAGATGTCCGCCAAAAGCAAAAGCGCCACCAAAAGGAAGGGCGCACTTCCAAGCACCCTTACCGCGCTTTGTACGATCCGGATGATGCCGAGGACGCGATCCAACAGTTTTCCCCCGTCGAATTTCAACGTCCGGTGGAAGTCGCGCCCGGTGTTTCGGCGGTATGGTACGAGGCCGGACACATTCTGGGGGCGGCCAGCATTCGCTTGGAAGTCACGGAAGGAGCCGCCAACAAGTCCATTCTCTTTTCCGGGGATGTGGGCCGAAAGGACATGCCCCTCATTCGCGATCCGGTCACCCCGCACGGCGCGGACACGTTGGTGATGGAATCCACCTACGGAGACCGCGATCACGACTCGGATATCGCCATCGCCGACCAGCTTGCGAAAGTGATCAACGAAACCCACGAAGCGGGCGGCAATTTGGTGATTCCCAGTTTCGCGGTGGAACGTGCCCAGGATATTCTTTATCATTTCACCCGCCTCTTGCGCGCGAAAAAAATTCCGCCGACCCTGGTGTTTCTGGACAGCCCCATGGCCGTTCGGGTCACGGAAGTCTTCAAACGGCATGAATCCTTGTTCGACGCGAAAAGCAGGGCCATGTTGGAACAAGGGGATCATCCCTGCGACTTCCCTGGACTGAAAATGGCCCGTACCCGCGAACAATCCAAGGCCATCAATCAAATCAAGGGCACGATTTGCGTGATTGCGGGCAGCGGCATGTGCACGGGCGGACGCATCAAGCACCATCTGCTGGCCAATCTCGCCCGTCCGGAAAGCACCATTCTATTTGTGGGGTATCAGGCCGAGGGCACTTTGGGCCGCCAAATTCTCCGAAAGCCCCAAGAAGTGCGGATACACGGCCAGATGCTGCCGGTCAGGGCCCGGATTGCCCAAATCCAAGGCTTCAGCGGTCATGCGGACCGGGGAGAGTTGCGGCGTTGGCTGGATGCGCTGGACCCGAAACCCAACCGGATTTTCCTCAATCACGGGGAAGAGAGCGTCGCCAATGGTTTTGCGGAAGCGCTGACCAAGGATTATGGCATCGAGACCAGCGCCCCCGAGTACCAATCGGAAATCGAGTTGTAAGGGCTCCTAAGGCTCTTCGTCGGGCGTGTCGGTGTCAAAATAAATGTGATCCAGCGTGATCAACAACCCCACCGGACGTGGGGGATGGTCGGGGTCGGGCTGTGACTGGAAAAAATTCGCGTAGAATTCATTTTGGCGAAGCGTGTCCACCAAGTCCACGAATTCCAGGGTATTGATCATTTGATCGGTGGCGAGATCTTCGAAAATCACCGGTTCGTAAGGGGGGGTAATGCCAAAGGTGACCGCCGGGGTCACGCGCAGGCGGACCATGGCCGGATCCTGACGCAACAACACGGCGTGAATATGGAGGGCACTGCCCACCACGGGGAGCCGCTGTTGTTCCGGGGGAAGGTGGCTCCGGGCCATCTCCACCAATTCCTTCGGCGGGGTGCGCGTGACCGGCAGCGTGCCCGTGGCCCCGTCGATGAGGTCCAGCTTTCGCGCCTCGCGGTTGTGTCGATACCAGATCACCAAATGGGCCACGGGTTGGTCGATTCGCGAAAGCAGGGTGGCCACTTGTCCGTGGGTTTGTCGGTCCGCGATCACCATCACCTGTTGGAGGTCCGGCTGCACCAAGACCCTCGGACCTTCGGGCACGTAACGGCGTATCTGCATTTCCACTTCTTCGGGCGTGGCGTTTGTGTAGCTGTACAGCCGCGTTTCCATTTGGGCAAAGGCGGACAATGCGGACAGAAGCCAAAACAAGATTGCGGAGAAAAGGGACGTAAATTTCACGCCTTAAGCTTGCAGGAGGGACGGAGCATGTCAAGAAAACACGAGGATTCGTCTTCCGGTGAAATTTGACTGGTTCATGTGCGCGGGCTGTGTTAGCGGATGCGGGTGAGCAAAAACACTCTCCCCTTTCCCCGAAAACTCATTCTGCTGGCAGCGGGTTATGGGTCCAGATTGCGCCCCTTGACCCAACATCTGCCCAAACCCTTGATTCCCCACGGGGGCATTCCGTTGATTGCCCGCCTGATGCAACATTTTTCGAAAAATGGCGTGACGGATGTGCTCATCAACGTGCATCATCTCGCGGCGGTCATGTTGCGGGAAGTGCCGGGACTGGTCCCATCAGGCATGAGGGTCAATTTCTCCCACGAACCGATGATCCTGGGCACCGGAGGAGCCTTGCGGCGCATGGCCTGGTTTTTCGACGACAATCCGCTTTGGGTTTGCAACGCGGATATCGTCATGGATTTGAATTTGAAGCCCTTGATCGAGGCTTTTCAACGGGAACGCCCCCTGGCGGCTTTATGGATGTTGCCGGACAGTGGACCCAAAACGGTGAAGTTGGAGGGTGAGCGGATTGTCGATTTTCGTGGGGGCGGGGTTACTTTCAGCGGATTGCATTTGATGTCGCCGGAAATTCTCGAATTTCTGCCCCGGGAAGAAAAGTTTTCTTCGGTCATCACCGCCTATGAGCGGGGGATGGACAAAGGGAGGCAAGTCCTTGGCATCCAGGTTCCGGGGAGTCGTTGGGCGGATTTGGGAACGCCCGAGCAATATTTGGCCGCAAACGGCGGAAGTTCCATCCTTTGGCCGGGAGCGCAAGTGGATGATGGGGCGCGCGTGGATCAGGCCATTGTGGTCGATGGCGTCAGGATTCGAGCCGGACAGACGGTCACCGGAATGGTGGTGCCTCCCGGCTGGGTGCTCACCGGGGAAGAACATGGATGGATGCCGGAAGCGGAAGCGGTGGAATTGTTGCCCGCCCGGGGGTCCGACCGCACCTTTTTCCGTATTTTGGGTCCTGGGGAAAGCGCCATCCTCATGCGAAGCGGCCAGGCCAGGCCGGAAAACCACCGTTTCGCGTCCCACACCCGGTTTTTGGCCAAACAAGGCCTGCGCGTACCCGAAATTCGCAAGGAAAGCCATGATCGCCAGACCTTGCTGCTGGAAGATCTGGGCCGCACCCACCTTCTCAATCAACCCACGATAGCAAACACCCGCAAAGCCCTGTCCCTCACCGCCAAACTCCACAAAATAACCACCTGGCAAAGCCTTTCCCTGGAACCCTCATTCGACGCCAACCTTTACCAATGGGAGCACGACCTCTTTTTCCGCGAATTTTTTAAGGGGACAGACCCTTCTTTCAAAGGGACAGACCCCTTCAAAATCCGCGAGGCCCTGGCGCGCGCGGCGTCGCGTTTGTCTCAAGAACCGATGGTCTTGCTGCACCGCGACCTGCAAAGCACCAATTTTCTCATTTTTGGCGGGGAACTGGCTTTGATTGATTATCAAGGCATGAGGGCCGGACCTGCGGCGTACGATCTGGCATCCTTGATTGCCGACCCCTACATCAACCGACCACCCGACCTGCAATGGGAATTGTTGGCCGACTACAACAATATGGCCGCCCGTGCGGTTTCCGAAGCGGCCTACCGCGCCGGCGTGGTACAACGCATGGCCCAGGCCCTGGGCGCGTTCGGTCGCCTGGGCGCGATGCCTGCCACCAGTAGATTTCTGCAACACGTTCCCGCCGCCGTGGCGCAAATCGCCGCGTTTGCCGATGATCCGGGGCTGCAATCCTGGTCAAAGGAATTTTTGGAACGACAAACCCATGAAAATCCGTTAGGGTACTCGGCGTGAGCAAGGAAAGCAAAGAAACCGAACAAATGGAACTCGATCGCGCCGAAGTCAGGGACGCGGTCAAAGGTTTGCCGTTCAAGCCGGTGCATATCGAGGAATTTGACGACCCCGATTACGAGCCGGAGTCGGTTCGACAGGAGCGTCGTTACGGTCGTCCGGACAGCCATACCCAACCCATCACCCGTTTTCTGGGGGAGCGGGGCATGGTGGATATTCTGACTTCGGACCAAATCGAGGAACTTTTCCGGGAAATCCACTGGTGTTGTGAGCAGATTCGGCGTTTGGCGGAGTCCGATTCCGAGGACCCGGCGTATTGGCGCGAGGCCTTGAAAAAAACCATTCGCTTGATGCAGCGCACTGAAGCCGCCGAGGAGGAACTGTTCATTGCCAACCGTCAGCTCGTGGTGGCCTGCGTGAAACCTTTTTATTGGATTGGTCAAATTTGGATTTCCGACTTTTTGCAGGAAGGGTCCCGCGCCTTGGCCAACGCGATCCGCAAGTTCGATTTTTCCAGAGGCATTCCCTTTTACGCCTATTCCCAACGTTCCATTCAAAACCGGCTGCGGAATTTTTTCCGGGACCACATCCGCACGGGCGCATTGGGCATGAAACCCAGTCACGACATGACCCGCATGCTGGAGGTGATTCAGAAATGGCGTGATCGCCATGGAGAGGATCCGTCCGAGGTTGTCGTTTGCGAGATGACCGACCTGCCGCCCGAACGGGTCAAGCGTCTCATGCCCTTGGTTCGCCAGTGGGAGCGCATGCCTGATACGCCGCTGTCCTTGGATGCGGTTTTGGGCGATTCCCGGTCCAGTTTGCACGAACTCGTGGCCGATTCCCACCAAGAGGAGGTTTCCGCCGAAACCGAGCGCGGGGAAATCTGGGAGGCCATCGGACAATTGCCCGAGCGGATGCAGTTGATTTTGAAGCTTCGCTTCGTGGAAGGGCGTACGCTCGAGGATGTTGGCAATGAATTTGGGCTCACCCGCGCCAGAATCAAACAATTGCAGGACGAAGCCCTGCACAAAGTGCGGCTGTTGCTGCGCCAAACCCGGAACCGATAAAGAGATGAGTGAACGATGATATTGCTTGCCAGTGGAAACGCACATAAACTCCAGGAAATCAGCCAAATCCTTGGCGTGCCCCTGCGCGGCTTGTCCGATGTGCCCGACGCCCCGGACGTGGTGGAAGACGGGAACACCTTCGAGGCCAACGCCATCAAAAAAGGCGCCTCCCTCGCCGCCCACACCGGTTCCTGGACCTTGGCCGACGATTCGGGCCTGGAAGTGGATGCCTTGGACGGCGCGCCCGGCGTTCATTCCGCGCGGTTTGCCGGGGAGCACGGCAATGATGCCGCCAACAACGCCCTTTTGCTCGAAAAACTCAAGAACGTTCAAAACCGCCAGGCTCGGTTTGTGTGTGTGCTGGCGTTGTGCGGACCCGAGGGCGAAGCGCTGACGGTGCGGGGCACCTGCGAAGGCCGGATTGCCCATGCGCCTTCCGGTAAATCCGGTTTTGGGTACGATCCGCTGTTCATTCCCGATGGCTTTGACAAAAGTTTCGCGGAACTGGGGGAAGAAATCAAACAAACCCATTCCCATCGTGCAAAGGCCTTGGAAAAAATGAAACGGGAATTTGGTGATCATCCCGCATTTTCGGGATCTTTAACCTGAATCCGTGAGATATTTGCATGGAAGGCGTGCAAAATCATGGAGCGAAAGGAATTGTCGGGAATCGAGGCATACCCATGCGGTCTGTCGAGTATTCCCGACAATTCCTTGCAGCCCATTACATTGGGCGGGAGATTGTGCGGATTCACAGCAAAGCTCCCACGGATTCAGGTTTAACGTAACGCGTTCAAGGTCCACAATTCCTCCAAATCGAGGTTTGGGACGAGGTCTTGACCGATGTCTTGGCCGGGAACCGGATCGGGCCGCTGTTTCAGATGGTTTTGCTTCTGGTATTGTTGGGAGAGGTTTTGGATGAATATTTTCGACCCCAAGGCGACCCCCTCCGAGAAAAAGCGGATTTTGCAGGACAGCTTTCTGTGCAGGTCAATCTCTCCTCCGGCGGCAAGAACCTTTTTGATGTCCTCATCGCTCAGGCAGGCCCGGTTTTCCTTTTTCGACCAAGATTTCATGGCCGATTCACCGAACAGCAGCATTCTGTATGCGGCAAGTCCCTCGTCCCCTGTCAGATGCCGCCATAATTTTACGAGTTCGAAGAGTCTTTTCAATCCCGCCAACGCCTCCGCGTGGCCGGCAACCGCGGCCGCATACCCACAAAACCGATAGTCCAGTGGATCGCGACACAATCCGGCTCGAAGCGGATTCAAGTCCACGTATCCGGCGACCTGCAAAAGGGCGTGCGAGTTTGGCTCCACCAAGGTGCTGTGGAATCGATCCTCCCACAGGGTCCCCTTGCGGTCATGGCGTTGATTGTAGTCCTGGGTAATGCGTTGCTTGTATTCCTGTAAAAAGCGGCTCAAGTCGAAGGTCCGCTCCCTGACCCCTTCACACAAATCCTGTATGGCCGTTTTGTTGCCCTGCTGGTGGAATTTTGCCAGTTTTCTTGAGAACAATTCCGCTGGCGAGTATGCGGCTGTGGGGGATTTCGGGAGAAACGACAGGCGGCGAACCAATTCCCGTTCGTCGAGCACCTTGTTTGAAGGACGTTCCGGCACTTCCACGAGTAGATGGAGATGGTTGGACATGATCGTATGGGTGAGAATCCGCACCCCGGAAAATGACGCGAGTTGAAACAGCAACACCCGCATCCGTTCTTTTTCCGCATCATCGAAGATGAATTTTTTTTCAATGACCCTGGAGGTCACATGATAAACGCCGCCCGGGCGTATGAATCTGGCTTTTCGCATGGCAGTCCTTTCGGTTGGTTTGGAAAGGGATCGAATGATCCACTAACCCTTACACCCTGCGAGTTCCGAATTTTCCGCGAAAAAATGAAAAAAAATGGGGACAGACCCTTAGGAAGGGACAGACCCCTTAAAAAATGCCGTTTGGATTTCCGCCGCGATGCGGGCGTTGTTGATAAGTAGGGCGAGGTTGGCGGCCAGACTTTTGCCGCGGGTCTGGCGGGCGAGATCGTCGAGGAGAAACGGGGTCAGGGCTTTTCCCGTGATTTTTTGCCGTTCCGCGTTCTCCAAAGAGAGTTCGAGGCCGGATTCGAGTTCGGAGGGCGTGAGGGCGGATTTGGGTGGACAGGGTACGCACACGAGAATACTGGAACGTAGACCAATGGCGTCGCGGGTATGGATGATTTCGGCGACAGCTTCTGGACTGTCCACCCGATGGTCGACGGGCAAACCGCTTTCGCGGCAGGTGAATGCCGGGAATTCATCGGTTTGATAGCCCAAGACGGTCACGCCATCGGATTCAAGGCGTTCCACGGTTTTGGGCAGATCGAGAATGGATTTCGCGCCACTGCACACCACCGTCCCCGGCAAAGTTGCCAACGCGGGAAGATCGGCGCTCACGTCCCCGTCATCCCCCCGGTGCACGCCGCCGATGCCTCCGGTGGCAAATACTTGAATCCCGGCCCGCAAGGCCAAAAACAAGGTCGCCGATACCGTGGTTCCCCCATCTTCCAAGGTGTTTCCGACAATCGGAAGGTCCCGGAGACTACACTTCCGAACGTCGGAAGCCAAGGCGAGTCGCTCCAATTCCGCCTCGGGAACATTGACCACGGGTTTGCCGCGAATGATCGCGATGGGAGCGGGCTCAGGACCCAATTCGCGGATCGCGGACATCATGTCCCGCATAGCTTGAAAATTTGTCGGAAGCGGAAGTCCGTGGGTCATGACGGTTGTTTCGAGGGCGACTTGGTTTTTCATGCGCCCCTTTACCCCATTTCCCAGCCCACGATTCGCCGATGCTCCCGGCTGAACTCCACGCCGATGCAATGCACCTCCCGCCCGGCTTCGCGGTGTGCCCGATCGTAGCCCTTCTCGAGAATTTGGGTCAGCGCCTTGCCCTCCGCCTCGTCGTCCACAACTTTGAACTCGAAAATCAGGGCGCGGTTTTCGATCAGAATCTCCATGTCGAGGCGTCCGGCGTTGCTGCTTTTTTCCGCATGGACCTCCAGCCCCAGCGAGGCGAAGAAGGCATAGAAGACACTTGCGTAGTAGCCTTCGTATTGGGCGATGGGATTCTTTTTGTACCATTCATTGGGAATGGACTCGTAGAAGGCGCTCAGCAGTTGGCGCAGTCCGTCGAGGTCGTTTGCTTCCATCAAGTCGTAGGCCTCGGGCATGCGCTTGGATGCCTGGGCCACATGAGGGGTCCAGTCGCGCATCAGGGCTTCCAGCAGGCTGGTTTTCACTTCCAAGTTGGGGTAGTCCATCAGGTAGCGCGGCTGCACGCCTTGGTACTTGATCGACTGGATGGTCAGGTATCCGGTTTGGAACAACAGGGCTTCGGTGCTGATATTGTCCACATCAAAGGTCGAGAGCAAATCGTAGCTGGCCAAGGTTTGGGAGAGATCGGGCAGGAAGGTCGGGCGGTTGCGCAGCACCTTGAGCAGGAAGGAGGGGCTGCCCGTCTCGTACCAAAAAGGCTGGAACACCCGTTTTTGGAAGAGCAGCAAGACATCGAAGGGATTGTACACGGATTCCCCTGTCCAATTATAACCATTGTACCACTGCCGGACTTTCTCCCGGTCGAGCCCTTCCAACTCCGGGGCGAAGACGGTATCGACATCCCGGTCCGTATATCCACAAATCGCACTGTAAGGCTGATCCAGCGTAATGTCGTTGAGATTGTTCAGCTTGGAAAACAGATTAACCTTGGAGAACTTGCTGACCCCTGTGAGCAGAACAAACTTTAGGTGCGCGTCGAGTTCTTTGATGGCGGAGTAAAAAAGACTCAAGGCATCGCGCATCTGGCCAGCCAGCTCTTTATTTTCGATGTAATCGAGGATTGGTTTGTCGTATTCGTCTACCAGAATGACCACGCGTTGACCGAATTTTTCGTAGGCGGCTATGACCACACGGGCCAGCGAAAGTGAGCCCTCCCGCATTGAGGCCTCACGAACACCCAGCCGATCCGCAGTGTTTTCAAGTTGCTCTTGGATGTTCGTCGCCAAGGAAGCTTGGGAACCTTCCACCCCCTCCCCGAAACTAAAGCGCAAGACCGGATGCTTTTTCGACCAGTCCCAATTTTTATCCGCGTACAGTCCTTTGAACAGGGATTGGTTGCCCTCGAATAACTCTTTCAGCGTGTCCACAAACAGACTTTTGCCAAAGCGCCGGGGGCGGGACAGGAAGTAGTACGATCCTTCCTCCACCAAGCGACAGGCAAAGGGGGTTTTGTCCACGTAGTAGCAACCTTCTTCGCGTAGTTTCGCGAAGTTCTGAATGCCGATGGGCAGTTTTTTACGGGGGAGGGTGGTGGACATATGGAGACTTTAGCGTTTTTCCGGGGGAGATGCAAATGAAGAGCACGTGAATCTGGGTTATTCCCATTCCGGATCGTCATCTTGATGGAACACGATTTCGGGCGGACGGAGGATGCGGGATTCCCCCGGGTTTCGTCCGGTGGTCCATACGTCCACCTGTAGAAATTGTCCGGGACGGGGATGTGAACTTTGGGCGTTTACTCGGAGCAGGACGGTGTCGCCTTCCCGGATCAGGGATTCAATTTGGGCGCGATAGATGGCGGGAATGTACCCGAGATGCACATCTCCCCAAGCAATGGCCAGATGATCCTGTCCATCTTCCGAAGTTTCCGGGTGAATGGCGAGTTCCGCGTTCACGGGCACTTGAATTTCGGGTGGCATGCCTGCCAAATGCATACGCCCGATCCAGGTCTCGTCGGCACACAGGACGACGGGTAAGGCGATGAGGTTGAGCAGCAGGGGGAAGATTTTCATGACGAACTCCTATGATGTGGTTGGGTTGATGACGTTGATCGGATGGATCATTCATCTCCCTACACCCAGTGAGTTTCGGATTTTCCGCGCTTTTCCGCATTTTTTTTGAATTTTTCGACAATCAAAAGGGGACAGACCCGAATGGCACTAACTTAAGGGGCATTTCAAAGGTTCTGAGCCCGGCAGAT
>JAFIGC010000124.1 GCA_020831635.1 Verrucomicrobiota bacterium
AAATCGGTATCAAATTAAGGTCACATCAAAATCTTTCGAGGTCAGGTGTTCTGAACCTTTGGCAAGGATTTGCGAGAGGGCTTTTCCCTCAGGCTCATCCTCAACCAACTTGAACTCAAAAATCCAGCAGCGGTTTTCGAGGATCACGGCCATGTCCAGTCGTCCGGCGTTGCTGGATTCCTCCACGCGGATGTCGAGGCCGAGGGAGGCGAAAAACGCATAGAAAACGCTGGCGTAATAGCCCTCGTATTGGGCAATGGAATTGTTCGCGTACCACTGGTGGGGAATGGAGGCATAGAAGCCGGTCATGAGGTCGCGCATGCCATCGAGGTCGTTCGCGATCAGCAGCGGAATGAGGCGGGGCTGGACCTGTGAGGTCTCGCTGACGGGCGGGGTCCAGTCGCGTGCCAAGGCCGCCAAAAGGCTGGTGCGGACCTCCAGGTTGGGATAGCCCAAGATATACGTGCTCAAGCCGGCGAATTCGGTTCGACCGTGCAAGGTGAGGTATCCGGTTTGAAATAACAGTGCTTCGGTGGAGATATTCTCCACATCGAAAGCGGAAAGTAGTTCGTAGGAGGCCAGCCGTTTGCTCAAATCCGGCAGAAAGGTGGGGCGACTGCGCAGCACTTTGAGGAGAAAAGAGGGGTTGCCGGTTTCGTACCAGAACGGATTGTATTCACGGAGATCGAAAAACAGCAGGGCGTCAAAGGGATTGTACACCGCCTCGCCCAACCAGTTGTAGCCGTTGTACCAGGCGCGTGAGCTGTATGCGCAGTTCTTTTTCCAGGGTTTCGGGGGAATCAACGCCCCCATCTCCGAAACTGAACCGCAAGACCGGACATTTGTTCGACCAGTCCCAGTGCTTTTCCGCGTGCAGGCCCTGAAAGAGGCCTTGGTTGCCCTCGAACAACTCTTTCAGCGTATCCACAAACAGACTTTTTCCGAAACGTCGCGGGCGGGAAAGAAAGTAGTATTTGCCTTCATCCACCAGCCGACAGGCAAAAGGCGTTTTATCGACGTAGTAGTAGCCGTCCTCACGAATTTCGCGAAGGTTCTGAATGCCAATGGGCAATTTTTTTCTGGAAAGGTTCTCAGACATGCGGAAAACATAGCTTGTTTTGCCGTGAGATGCAACGGAGAACGTTCAACCTGCCGGTCCCTCCCGCAGCACCCCCGATGGGCGGTACCTTCCAATATGGCAACAGGTATTTTGTTTCGGTATTTTGTTTCAAACCGCACGGCCCACCGAAATGAACGTCCCTTGGCTTTTCCGACGCTCGGAACGGAAAAAACCCGGGCTTCCGACGCTCGGAAGCCCGGGTTTGTCAGGGTGAATCGCTTTGCTTATCGGCGACGGCGGAACAGCAGCAATGCACCCAAGGCGATGCCCAACAGCATCAGAGTGCCGGGTTCGGGGATCACCACGACTTGCAGACTGCCTTCCTTGAAATACGCCGAACGACCATCCCCAAGGTCCAAGGGATCTCCGGCGCCGAAGTTGCTGATGTTGGCGGTATTGAGGGTGAAATCACCCCCGAACAGGGTGAAAGTTCCCAGTCCATCAAATGCGTCAAAGCCCACCAAATCGGAAAACCCGAATCCGTCAAATGAGACGGTTCCCCCGTCCACATTCAGTGTGGCGTCCGGATCGAAAATCAATTTCGCGCCGGCATCAAAATGAATGTCGCGGTTGATGATTCCCGTGCCGCCGAGGGTGCCGTTGCCTCCAATGGTGAGCGCTCCGCCAGACCCGTCCAAGGTGGCGTCGACAAGCAGAATGCCGTTGTTCACGTGGGTGGCGCCGGTGTAGGTGTGGACCGCATCTCCGGAAAGGTGCAGGGTGCCGGTTCCGGTTTTGGTGAGATCCCCGCCGCCGCTGATGACACCCGCCTGGGTGAAGGTGGTGCTTCCTGTCTGCTCCAGGGTGCCGCCCGAGGCACCGAGGGTGATGCCATGGGCGGCATTGCTGATGCCCGTTGTACGGTCATGGTTGGTGCGCAGCGCGCCGCCATTCAGCGTTAGCGCGGTGGCGTTTGTGGCGGTCGTTACATTGTCGGATAAACCAAGATTCAGAACACCTCCGTTGACGATAAACGTTTGATTATTTTGATTGGACCGGGAATTGATCGTCAATGTGCCTGCTCCGTCTTTGGTAACCGAACCCGTTCCACTGTTTGCAAGAACTGAAACGACCGTGTCACCCGCACCCGCAAAAGAGAGGTTGATGTTTTGGCCGGCGCTTAGTCTCTGAATTCGACCGATGGTTAGATTATCTGAAATGTTGTTGTTGGTATATGTGGATGCTCCGGCAGGCCGAACACCATCACTGTTTCCCGTATCCGTAAATCCTGAGGCCCCGGCTCCGGCTTCCATGGTAATCGAACCGCCAGCGTTTAACCGAAGCGAGCCCGAAACACTGACGATTCCACTTTGAAAGGTGATATTGGAAACCTGCGTATTGGTCGTTCCCTGGGCGGCCACATTTGAGGTTCCGGCGGCATTGAACACGGCATCGGCTCCATTGGCCCAGACAACCCGGGAATCTTCCCCATCGGCGTCTTCATTCCAGTTAACAGTTTCGGTGCTCCAATTTCCGTCGCCGGCTTGAAGGCCGGTGTCATCACTGGTGTCCCAAAACAGGGTCTGGGCGGAAAGCGGGGCGATTAGGAATCCGGCCAGACAGAGGGCGGACAGGAGACGAAGTTTTTGGCTGTGGTTTTGCATGGGGTTCCTTGGGGTTAGACTTGAACCCGAGACATATTTGCTTCGAATCCGCACAATCTCATGGGCTGCACGCCTTCTTTGCAAATATTTCACGGATTCAGGTTGGAATGAATGGGTCAGCGTGTTTTTCCCACAATGAAGGGGAATGGACAAACGGTTTGAACTGTTAATGTTAACGCAGGCTTGTTTCTTTGGTTTTTTTGTGATGGATCTCATGGGAAATGATCACGCAAAAAGACATTGCCAAGAAACTGGGCATTTCGGTGATGACAGTTTCCCGGGCCCTTCGGGGGCAGGCGGGGGTGTCCGCCAATGTGCGGGATCAGGTGCTGGCTGCGGCGAGGGAATTGGGGTATGCCTCCAACCCCTACGTACAGGGTTTTGTGCAAATCCGGCAGAGGCGCGGGGAGGTGTCCGAGGGGCCGGTGGTGGCCTGGCTGGGGCCGGGTTTCGACTACCTGAACCGCTTTCCCGAGCATACCTTCGCCCACTACTATGAGGGTGCCGAAGTGGCGCTGGCCGCGAGGGGCTTTCGTCTCGAGTCCTTCCAGGAGATGTTTAAAAAATCAGGCTACAATGCCAACGCCATGACCCGGGTGCTGCGGTCGCGCGGCATCGATGGTATTTTGCTTGGCCCCTATGACGGGATGCAGGAAATCCATCAGATCGACTGGTCTTTCTTCACCGTGGTGCAGGTGGGGCGCAGTTGTTTTGTTCCGGGCATGAAACGGGTCGCTTCCGATCATTTTCACAACATGCTCCTGTGCGTCGATTATTTGCAAACACGGGGCTTCCGGCGCATCGGCTACTTCGAACACCAGACCCACAACCTGCGCAACGAGGGACGTTGGGAAGCGGCGTTCCGTTATCGATGTCCCAAAATCCCCCCTTGTCTGGTGGAAACTCAACTGGGACTGTCCGCCGCACGATTGGCGGCCTACGTCAAAAAACACCGTCTCGATGCCGTGGTCACTGCTCACGCGAGCGTATGGGACCTTCGGAACGCGATGCGCCCCTCCCCGGGAATCGCTTTTCTTCAAGAGGATTCTGTGACTGCCGAAGCCCCTCGCATTGAGGTCAACCACCGCCTCATCGGCGCTTCCGCCGCCCAGATCCTCATGGACGATCTGTACGCGAACCGCCGTGGGCTGTATCCCCAAACCATCACCCATTCAATTCAGGGGGTCTTCCTGAAGCCCGGTGCCTTGGTCCAGGAGAGGGAAACCGAAACGATTCCTCGGCAACCCCGGTCGGCATCAAGAAGACGTTAATATTAACATCAACTGCTGCTTGTTCCGACCCATTCCGTTCTGTTAGACTGTGGGCATGCACTTGATCCCCAAACGTAATGTGGCACTGATTCTTTCGATTTTCGCGTTTTCCTGTGTTGCCGATCTGGAACAGGAAACGTCTCGGCCCGAGGGCGAGTTCGCGCAGGTTCGCTTGGAATTTCACATTCCGGGAGCGTCGGCGGCCTATCGGCAATGGACGTATCTTGGGACGATGCGGTCGGGGAGGATGCGCATCGATCACGGCATCGGCCTGCGCAGTCCGGGCGGCGAATTGGTGCTGGAGGACGGACATTTGCAGGGACGGTTTCAGCGTGTGCAGGGGCGGCTGAATCCGGAAGGAGCGGTCGAGGTCCATGTCGATGCGCTTGTGGATGCCGACGGAAAGATTGAGGGTGCGGCCCGGATCGGCTCCGAGGAGGGGTCGGTGAATGGCCGGCTGACGCATGAGACGGCGCTTCGGGAACGCAACCGCATCGATCCGGCTCAAAACTGGCCCATGTTTTTGGGGCCGATTCAGGGCGGGGTGTCGGCTCGGTCCGGACCCCTCGCGGATCCTTCCGATTTTCGCCTGGCTTGGCGGAACGAAGAAATCGACATTGGAGAGGGGATAGGATCGATCACGCGTTTTATGCATACCTGGCGGCATGCGAACGGCATCCGCACCAGTTCGGGCTCCTCCTCCCCGGTGCTGGCCGATGGGCGGATCTATCTTTCCTATCATGTCCCCTCCCCCCATCCGCCTACCCGGCGACAAACCGTCTTTGTCGCCGGCGCAAGGCCCTATGAACAGGCGGTGAGCGCCGTGGCGGAAGAGGCGGGGCTGTCCGTGGAGGAACTGCCGGAGCACGTTTTGGAAAAACTGTGGGAGGCGACCGACGACATCGTGCTTTGCATGGATGCGGAGACGGGGCAGACGCTTTGGAAAACCCGCATGCCCGCGCGGGGCTTCAACATGCAACATCACAAGGACGGTCCTTACAACATGAGTCCGGCCGTGGCGGACGGACGTGTCTTTGCCGTGGGCATGGACGGGGATTTGTACGCCCTGGACGCGCAAACCGGCGAACCGCTCTGGACCCGCAAAATCGGCGGCAACCGAAGTCATCATTCCGCGGCTTTGGCGGCGGTTCCGGGCGTGGTCATTGCCCCGATGGGCAACGTCTGGTGCGGCTTCTCGGCGGAAAACGGTGAGGTGCTCTGGCAATCCGCCATCCCCGCCTCCAGCGCCGCGGTCAATCTTTGGGCACATGAAGACCGTTTTTATTTGCTAAGCGGTTCTGGGAACCGACTGATTTGGGAGGGCCGGGGTGAAGATCTCGTTTGTCTCGACGTCCTAACCGGCGAGGAAGCCTGGCGGATCGAACTCCCGGATCAGCCCACCGCGGTGCATTCCGCCGGACGCGGTTCCGGCCCCGGTGGCATCTCCGTATTCGGCGATATCATGATCACCTACGAGGTCCGTACCGACGGGGAGGACCGCGGCGAACGCCGGGACAATCTTCGCCATGCCGCGCGCGCCTGGCGCATTTCTCCTTCCGGGGCGGCAGCGATTTGGCATTTGGAAACACCCGCTCACAACGGAGAGCATGTTCCCGTGATCATGCATGGAAAATACGTGGTGTTGGGCGCGCCTGCCTTGCTGAAAATTCTGTCGCTGGAAACCGGGGCGTTGGTGAGCCAACACAAGGGGCCCGGACCCGGGAACGGCGGCTACATGCAGGCGATGGGGGATCTGTTGATGGTGCGTCCCGACGGCACCCACGGTCACCCGCATTTTCACTTTTACCGCGTGGATCCCGACGGAGAGATCGAACACCTGACCCCGCAGGCATGGCAGCCTGGTGTCAGCGGCGGCACCAGCAGCTACCACCATCCGATCTACTACCCCATGGCGGATGGACGGATCTTCCTCCGTCTCGCCGACGGGATCCACGCCTTTGACCTGCGATCCCCGATTCCCGAATGACCTCCCGGACCGCCAAGAGGCCCCTCGGCCACACTTGCCCGGAGGAAGAACATGTCTTGGATCAGAATGTGGGCCGGAATCCATGGTTCTTTGTAAGGTTGCGATCAAAATTTCGATACATTCGAGTATGATTTTCCGCAGTCTGTTTCTGGTTTTCGCTTCCTTATACCTACATGCCGCCGCCGCGGAGTCGGATCGCGTCGGCTTCTTCTATTTGACAAATGGGGATGTGGTCCAAGGGAAGCAGACGCTTTTGAATGAGACCTCCCTCCAATTTTCCGCGCCGACATTCGGTTCGGACGTGGAACTGAAACCCGAGGATCTCCTCGCTTGGCGTAGCGTGGACGCTCGGCAGGAAGGCGTCGAAAATCTTTCGCGGATTCATCTTCAAGGGGGCGAACCCTTCGATGTGAAGATTCTGAGGTTGGCCGATGGATGGTTGGAGGTGGAAACCGCTTGGGGGGAAGGCAACGCGATTCGGGTCTCCGATCTTGCCCGGATCATCCTGCCCCGGCCGGAAACACCCATCTATCTCGGCCCGCAACCGCTTTCCGATTTGCTGGAGGCCTCCGAATCCTCCACATCCACCGCAGGTTGGGTAGAAGCCGATGGCGGGGTTTTTTCAGTGTCAGAAATCAAGGGTCCTCTAGCCGTGCCCCTCAAAGACGCGGGCGGCGTGTATCGGATCGCGGTGGAAATTGTGCCGGGGGGCGAAGTCGATTTATCGATGGATTTGGCGGGGAAAGGTCCGCGAGAGGCCGGACCCGACAGAATCATCATCCGTCAGCGCCAAGAAGAACTCCTGTTCTCTTCCCAATCTCCCTTTGGATCTCCGATATCCGGGTCCGCGGTTCTGCCCGATTTCCGTTCCGAACCGTACCGGGTGGAATTATATGTCAACATCCCCCAAAACCTCTATGCGCTTCGCTGGAATGGGGTGCGGGTCCGGGAATGGCGTGATCGGCCCGCTGAGGCTACCGAGACGTTTTCTTTTGACACGCTGAGCTTGCGGTTTTCCGGAAACGCCCCGGTTTTGGTTCGGGAAATCACGGTGAGCCGTTGGGACGGCACCCTCCCGAGCGACCGCGAAGCGTCTGACGACAGAATACGGGTTCTGTTTCGGAATCAGGACAGCTTGATGGCGAAAAACATTAAAATTGAGGAGGGTACGTTGGGGCTGACCCAGGCAGACGACTCGGCGTTCAACCTGCCGCTCGCCCGGGTGGAAGAATTGAATTTCCCGACGCAAAATGGAGCGCGGCAGGCCCTCGAACCTTCCGTCGCCGAACTCCGCCTGGCTTTTCCGGGAAATTGGCTCCGAGTGACGGGCATTGAGATTCGCGACGGGACGCTTTACGTGGAACACGCCTCCTTTCGAGATCCCCTGCGCATTCCCCTGAAAAAGGTACAGGGCATCCAATGGAAAGCCCCCGCCCGGGAACAGACGACCGCCGCCGTTGAGGGTTCGACGCTGCGATTGCTGAGCGGGGAAATCGTCCGGGGTGAATTCCTGACTTTCACGGACGCGCAATTGAAGTTTCGACCCGATTGGGGCGAAACCGAATTGGCGGCGCCGCTGGCCGCCGTGAGGTCGCTGTCCTTTGCGGGAGACGAAACGGTGGCCGACACGCCGCATCGCTTCCGCTTTCAGAATCGGGATACGTTTCGGGGAACTTTGCAGGAGGTTGATGAAGAGGAGATAACCTTACGATCTCCCTGGGGGGAGGCGTTGCGCCTGAATCGAAAGGGATTGCTGGAAATTTCCAGGGTCGGCGGGGCGCAGGGCGACTGGATTGATCGTTGGGGCGTCGATGCGGATTGGCAGATGAGCCAGGGATGGCGACCCAACCTGGAGTCCCCCGATTCGGAGACACAATCCATTGCCCGGCGTGGAATGGTTTACGCCCGCCGTCTCCCCGACAGCCCCGAACGGGTGATGCTGGATTTGCCTTTGGAAGGCAGCGCAAGCTTGGGGCTCTTGTTCAACCTGTATGCTTCCGGACCGACGCGGGGCAGTCCGCTCGAAGGGGTCGAGGTCAATATTGCCTCCCGGCAAATTTCCCTCAGGGCGCCGGGCGGATTCGAGTTCTTCAATTTTGAAAGAATCCCGAATGAGCCCAACCGGCTGCAATTCTTTTTCGATCCCGAATTGGATCGCATCACCGTTTTTTTAAATGATGAGGAACTCGCCGCGCGGGACATCCCCTTTCCCAAAGATCTGGAGACGCGGTGGATGTGGTTTCAATCGCTTTCCCGGGATTTCCCGACGGAGGGTCTGCAGGTGCAACCTTGGAGTGGCCAGCCGAACCCGGGGCAGCCGCCGGTCGAAGCACGCAAAGGGGATGAACTGCAGCTCGCCGACAACCGACGTTTTTCGGGCCGTCTGCTTCCCTCCGTCAACGATCAACTCGTCTTCATGCCAGAGGGGGGCGACGAAGCGCTTGCGGCGTTGATTCAGGAAATGCTGCTGATGCGGTTCTCCTCCGAGGCGCAATCCAAGCCCGAACCAACCCCTCGGGATGTCCAAGTGGCGTTTCGCGGCGAGGCCCAACCCATGACGCTGACCTTGGAGGAGGGAGATGCTCAGCGGATCGTCGGAACGGGCGATGTCTGGCGTTCTCCGGTGTCCCTCCCATTGACTTTCATCGAATCCATTACCTTCAATTCCACACAACGCCGGCGCAACGACCAGATGGACGGGCCCCCACGCTGGATCTCCGTTTCGGAATCTGATACACCTTGACAACAAGTTCATTTTGGGCCACTTTCACCCAAGTTCCCCACCTCAAAATCTCCGTTTCGCGCTTCAACACGCATAGCGATTTCCTCCACAGCCCATGATGAAGACACTCTCACCGCTCGCGCTCACCTGTTTGATATGGATGGGAGGCGCCGGGTATGGTGCCGATCCCGCTGAAGTCTCGCCTCGGACGGAGCGAGTTACAGTGGCCCTGGAGGTGCTGGATGAAGCGCTCACCACCGCGCGGGGCATTGAGGGTGTGGGGCCCAAGGTGATGTCCATGCGAGCGATTGCCCTGGCGCAGGCGGGGGCCGGGCTGTCTGATGCGGCGCGAACCACTTTCTCCGAAGCCCTGACTGCCGCAAGGGCGGTCGAGGGCGAGGGGAATGGGTTTATCCTTGGCAGCATTGCCGGAGCACAAGCAGAAGCAGGGCAGTTGGCCGATGCACTGGACACGGCGCGGGGGATCCAGGGTGCGTTGAACCAGTCGCCGGCCTTTGGAATGATCGTCTTTGCACTGGTGAGAGCTGAGCAGTTTTCCGAAGCGCTGGACACGGCAATGGAGATTGAGAATGCGGGGGCCAGGAGCCGGACCCTGCAAAATATCGCCACTGGGCAAGCGAAGGCAGGACAAATCCCCGAAGCCGTGGCAACCGCGCAAAAAATCGAAACCCCTCCACCCAAAGCGGAGGCGCTCATCGCCATTGCCGCTGCCCAGACGAAGGCCGGGCAGGATGATGCGGCGCGTCAAACGTTCACCGAGGCGCTGGCCACTGTAAACAAGATCGAGCAAGCGAGGCAAAAAGCTTTTGCCCTGCGGCCCCTTGCCGGGGCCATGGCGCAAGCAGGACTTTTTGACGAAGCGCTGACCCATGCGCGTGAAATCGAGCTTGCATCGTCCAAGACATGGGCATTGCAAATGATCGCCGAAGCCCAGGCGGAGGCCGGGCATACCGATGCGGCGCTTCAAACCATCACCGAAGCGTTGACGGAGGCAGAAGGGATTCAGGACGCGTCGAGCAGGGCGTCTATCCAGCGAAGGATCGCTGCGGTTCAGGTGCAAGTTGGACAACCCGATGAGGCACGGGGCACGTTTGAAAAGGCGCTGGCGGCGGCGCGAGGGGTCGAGAACGTGCTTGGGCAGGGGCCCGGCAGCAGGGCGGCCCAGCCGTTGGCCATAAAAGAGATCGCCGTGGCACAGGCACAAGTCGGCCAGACAGATGCAGCCCGGTCCACCTTTTCCGAGGCTTTGGCCGTGGCACGGGAAATCGATCCCGCAGGGGCCAAAGCGGATGCCTTGGTCAAGATTACCGAAGCACAGGCTGAAAATGGGTTTTTAGCCGATGCGAAGACGACGGTTCTTGAGATCGAGGAGGTGTCGTATCAAGCGTTGGCCCTGCGACATATCGCCGCCGAACAAGTGAAAAACGGACAGCTCGATGCGGCGCGTCGGACCTTTGCCCAAGCCGTGGATACTGCACGGAGGAGCGAGAAAGTTTCGAGAAGGGCACATGCCCTTCTCTCCACTGCCCGCACAATGCTGGAGGCCGAGGAGACGCCGGGCGAGGAGGCGATGGGCGAGGAGAAGTGAGGTTCCGCTGTGAGGGTTCGCTCAAGCCCCACCGTACCCGTAAATTCCATCCATCATTTGTTCACTCTGAAAAGGGTTTTTGAACAGGAGAGAACAGAGAGAACAGAGCAAAACCACTAAAATTCTTCGCTATCTTCACGACCTTCTGTTCAAATCCACAGAGGATTGGGACAGAAACACGAAAGGAGTTGACGATTAGGGTTACGATTACGATTAGGATTTCCCCTGCACTCCTGGCTTGTGCTTCCGGGAATTTATGGCATCATCTTCTCTATGATCCAGGAAACACTGAAAAAAATCGACGAGCGCCTCGCGGCCTCCCCCACCCTCTCCCCCGAAAACCGCGCCGCTTTGGAGGAACTCCTCCGGGACTTGCGCCGGGAGATTGACGCCATGGACGACGAGCAGGCCGAGCAGGCCGAAAGCATCGCCGGCTTCACCGCCGCCAGTGCCCGGGAGGCCCTGCGCCAATCCAAAGACCCCGACATGCTGGAGTACACCTTGGAAGGGCTTCGCCGTTCGGTCCGGGAATTCGAACTCAGCCATCCCAAATTGACCCAAGTCGTCAACGGCATTTGCCATCAACTCAGCAACCTGGGGATTTGAGCATGAGCACCCGGAAAATTCGCATGGGCATCGTGGGCGCGGGCGCCAACACCCGCGAGAAACACATTCCCCTGCTACAACGGATTCAGGGTGTCGAAATCGTCATGGTCTGCAATCGCAGCCGGGAAAGCGGCGAAAAGGTCGCGAAAGCCTTCGGAATCCCCGAAGTGGCCGAGAATTGGCGCGACGTGGTGGAAAATCCCTATCTGGACGCGGTCGTCATCGGCACCTGGCCCTATTTGCACGCCCCGGTCACGTTGGCGGCCCTGGCGGCGGGCAAACACGTCCTCTGCGAAGCCCGCATGGCCATGAATGCCGACGAAGCCCAATCCATGCTGGACGCCTCCAGGGCCCGCCCCGAACTGGTCGCCCAAGTGGTGCCCAGCCCCTTTACCCTACCGTGGGACAACACCATCAAACGGCTTTTGTCCGACGGCGCCATTGGCGACCTCCTCCACGTCGATGTGTTCGCCAACTCCGGCGCCTTTGTCGACTTCCAACGTCCGATGACTTGGCGCGAGGACAAAAAACTCAGCGGCCTGAACACCATGATGCTCGGCATTTATTATGAAGCCATGGTCCGTTGGACCGGGCACATGCGGGACGATCTCACCGCCCGGGCCCGGATCGTGGTGAAACGCCGCAAAGACGCCGACGGCCAGACCCGGGAGATGGGAATTCCCGATCATCTCGACGTACTCGGCTCGCTGGAAAACGGCGCCACCGTCCACATCCGTTGCAGCCAGGTGACCGGTGCCTGCCCGACCCCCAACGATTTCATCCTCTACGGCAGCGAAGGCACCCTGCGTCTGAATGTCAGCCGCGGCGCCCTTTTTCTGCATCACCGCGACGGTTCCGCCGAAGAAATCGACGTGCCCGCCCACGAACGCGGCGGCTGGCGGGTGGAAGAGGAATTCATCAACGCCATTCGCGACCTCGAACCGGTCAGCACCACCACGTTTCAGGATGGCGTCAAGTACATGGCCTTCACCGAAGCGGTGGCCAAATCGTGGCGGCAACATCCTTGAACGACTGTCGACGGGGCGAAGGGGGAAAGGGCGGAAAAGCGAACGCAGAACATCGAACGTCCAACGCCGAACATCGAACGACTGCCGACGGGGCGAAGGGGCCGGGAACGCCGATCTCCGCCTAGGGACCTTCCCTATCGAAGTTCGACGTTCAAAGTTCGATGCTCAAAGTTCGCTTTTTGACCCGAACATCG
Source organism: Verrucomicrobiota bacterium (assembly GCA_020831635.1). Lineage (GTDB taxonomy): Bacteria > Verrucomicrobiota > Kiritimatiellia > SS1-B-03-39 > UBA6053 > PXAS01. The sequence continues at coordinate 12,142 of JAFIGC010000124.1, forward strand.
AACGCCGACGGAACGAAGGGGGCAAAACCGGCGGGAAAGACCCCCTGCGCCCCTGCCGGTGCGGAGACCGGCGCGCCCGTGGGGTTCAGCGGCTATGGCGGGCACCCTCGGCGCTCCTTCCCCCCCGAATTCCTACATATCACAGGTCTCTAAAGCGGATTACATCCACAACCAAACTTGTCTTTCCTCGTACTCGTAATCGTACTCGTAATCCTAATCGACGAAAGCTCCCATTTTCGATTACGATTACGATTACGATTAGGATTACGATGAAGATAAACACTTTTTTGTATCATCTTCCTGCGGAAGCCCCTGAAATTCAGGCGGCAACACGCCGCCATCACTTGACATACGGGCGATATTGGCGTACGGATTCCCAACACATTTTACAGGATTATTCGAATATGAGCACCATTTCCATTACCGACCGTGCCCAAACCGAGCTGACCAAGCTGGAATTGGGCCAAAACAACTTTCTCCGCATCAACGTCATTCCCGGGGGATGCTCGGGCATGACCTATTCCGCGGCCGTGGACTCCGACTTCGGCGAGGAGGACGTGGAGGTCTTCGCGGCCGACACGCTCCGCATCGTCACCGATCAAGGCAGCGCCATCTTTTTGGAGGGGCTGCACATCGATTACAGCGACGATCTCATCCGCTCCGGCTTCCGCTTCACCAACCCCAATGCCAGCGGCTCCTGCGGTTGCGGCGCCAGCTTCGGAGGTTAACCCGCCATGGTCATGAAACCCATCGATCTCACCGGCGGCAAATCCGTCTACTGCTTCAACCAGCAACAACTCGACGGCGCCTTCAACCTCTACAAGGAGGATTCGTCCTCCGGGAACCGCATCCGCGCCGAAGTGGAACGACTGGAAGCCGCCTGCTCCCGCAACGAACAGGCGGCCATCGCCTTTGTCCTCATTGATCACCTCAACAAAACCTCGGAATTCTGATGAGCAGACTTTCTTCGACGTTCTCCGCCGCCTTGATCCCCCTGTTCGCCTGCCTGCCGGCGGCCCCGCGATTGTCGGCGGACGCGCCGTCCCCGGAAGCGGAACCTTTCGTACGGCGGGTGTTGGAACTCGAAGGCGGCAGCCAAGTGAGCGGCGTGATCCTCAAACAAACCCCCGACGCGTATTGGGTGGATCTCGGACACGACGTGATGCGCCTCCCCGCCTCCCGGGTGGTCGGCTCCAGGGAACTCGATGAAGCCGGGGAAAAACAGGCCGACGACCTCGTGGCCCGCGACAACCGTCTCTTTAAAGTGCGCGAAGACAATCAAACCCTGCCCGTGGAATCCTGGGTCCGCCGCCTCGGCGAAGGCGTGGTGGAAGTGCGCTCCCGGGCCGGACAGGGCTCGGGCTTCATTCTCAACGAACGCGGCCACGTCCTCACCAACCACCACGTGATTGCCGGGGACCGCGAACTCACCGTGACCGTGTTTTCCGGCACGGACGGAGACCTGGAACGCATCCAGTACCGCAACATCCGCATTCTCGCCATGGACCCCGCCAACGATCTGGCCCTGCTTTCCATTGAGGACGAAATCCGCAAACCCCTCACCTGGTTGCCGCTGGGCGTGGCCGGGGAAATGCAGACCGGCGAAACCGTCTTCGCCATCGGCAGCCCCCTTGGCTTGGACCGCACCGTCTCCCGCGGCATCGTCAGCCTCACCGACCGCCTCATCAACGGCATCCTCTTTTTGCAAACCACCGCGCAAATCAACCCAGGCAACAGCGGCGGACCCCTGCTGAACCTGCGCGGAGAGGTGGTTGGCGTCAACACCCTCAAATACATGCGCACCGGCATCGAAGGGGTCGGGTTCGCCGTCCCCAGCGAAAGCGTCAAAATTTTCCTTTCCAAACGAAGCGCCTACGCCTTCGATCCCCGAAATCCCAATACGGGATATCATTATCTCAATCCGCCCCGAAAATCGGAATGGCAAGCTCCCGCAGAACCCCAAACGGACACCCCATGAACAAAACGCATCCCTCCTCCCGCTTCCGCCGTGCGCTCCTCCCGCTTCTTCTGACCACGCTCCTGCCGGGCTTGGTCGGTGCCCGCAATCTCATGGATCATGTCGAGGAGGGTAGCCTCCTGATCATGCAAATCTCCGATTTTCCCAGCTATCGGGAAAAACTGAACGCGTCCCCCATGTCCGCGGCCTGGGGACAAATCGAGTGGAAAGAGCTTTTGCTCTCCTTTGCCCAAGCCGCCGCCGAAGAGGGGGAGGAAGATCTCCCCGCCCCGGCGGAAATGCGCGCGGAACTGGAAAAAGCGGAAGCGCGCATCAACACCTTTCTCGGACATCTCTCCGGTGAAGTCCTCTTTGTCACCGGCAACATGCGCCAAGTCGCCGGCATCTTCAAGGAACATCAGGGCCTCCGCGAGCAATTCCAAGTGGATTGGGGTGCCATGCAATGGGGAGAGGACTTCGAAATGGACCCGGAAACCGAGGAAAAGCTCCATCAAGACGCGCTTTTGGACGCCAAAGAAACCCAGGCTTTTGCCGGGGACATTTATTTCATGGCCGAAGTCCGGGAAGGCGCCGCCCTCATGGAAACCTTGGCCGATTGGGCCCGGGAAAATCTGCAAGAGGATGACTCCGAAGATTTCCCGCAAAAATTCGTGGAACATCAGTGGGGTCCCCACACCGTCCATACCCTTGTCCCGGATCTGGACGAGGAAGCCGACGCCCGCGAAAAACAACTCGCCGCCCTGGAAGTCGCCCCTTGGTGGACCGTGGTAGACGACGTGTTTCTGGTGGCCTTCACCGAAGGTGGCCTCCGGAGTGCCATCGAACGTCTGGAACAACGTCCCGGAAACCGCCTCACCAACACCCCGGCGTTTCTCTCCACCATGGCGTTTCACGATCAACCCGACACTTTCTTTTACCTCAACTTCCCCGCCATCGATCCTCTGTTGCGCTCGGTCAGCGACGGTGATGAAGCGCTCGTCGGCGACCTTTCCCTCAACAAAATCTTCGATTGGCTGGCCCTGGACGCCCTCGTGCCCCTGAGCATCAGCTTCCAAATGCGCCCCGAAGGGGTTGCCAGCTTGAGCCGATACGGCTTTGAACGCGAAACCGCCCTTTCGCGAATTCTCTTGGATCCCACCGACGCCCCCGCCCCCGAGCCCGCGTTTGTCTCCAAACAAGCCGGTCAAGTCGTCTCCACGCACTGGAGTCTCGGCCGCTTCTACGAGCAACTCGAAAACGAAGTCAAAACCCTCGCCCCCGAAGCGGCGGGCGCCATGGGCATGGCCCGCATGGCCGGTTTCGGCGTCATTGGCATCGACTACAAGACCCAACTGCTCGATCATTTTGACAGCGGTTTCGTGCTCGTCTCCCAAACCGATGTCGAAGTCGCGGAAAAACTCGCCGCCATCGATCCCATGGAAGACATGGAAACCTACCTGCAAATGAGCATGGAGCACCCCACCCGCGGCAGTTATTACCTGCTCGGTCTCCAACTCAAGGACGAACAGGCCGTGACCAGCGCCTTGAACACCATGATGCGCCGCATCTATCCCGACGGCGCCCCCGAGCCGGAGGACATCCTCGGCCACCCCGTGTATTTCCCCCTCACCGCCATGCCGGGCGGCTCCCCCAACATGAGCAAAATGATTGGCTACACCTTCCTCGACGGCTATCTCGTCATCAGCCTCGGCTCCAGCCGCATGTTGCAGGAAGCCATCGCCGCCAACAACGACCCCAACGAACGCCTGTGGGGCACCCCGGGGTTTTTGGAAGCCCGCGATCACCTCCCCCCCCGCAGCCAAGGCCTGAACTTTACCGCCGGCAAAGAACTCGAGGCCACCTTCCAAGTCATGCAGAGCAGCATGCAATCCGCGGGCAATTTCTCCGGGGGCGCCTTTCGTTTCCCGGACCTCACCCCCCTCGGCAAGCTCTTCCGCGTCTCCGTCGGCAGTTCGCAACTTCGTGATCTCGTCACCGAAACGAAATCGCTGATGCTCTACGGCCAACCGGAATAATCCCATGACGTTTCCACGGCTTCCCCTCCCCCGTCGCGCCCACCTCCTCCTTGCCCTCGGGCTGAACGCAAC
>JAFIGC010000125.1 GCA_020831635.1 Verrucomicrobiota bacterium
CGGCAGATTATCGGCAAGGGACTGCCGATCTACAGCGGAAGAAACGGAGCGCGGACACTCTTGTCCGCTGGGTTATCTTACAAAAAATAGGGAAATCGAACTTAGAACCTGCCGTCGCCAAGGCTTTGGCGGGCAGGCAAACTTTGAACGTTGAAGGGAAGAAGAAATCGAACGTCGAACGTCGACCCTTCGAACTTATTTTTTGTTTGGACCGGTATGAAAGAGGGCGGAGGCGAGGGGGAAGCGGCTTCGCCGCGGATAAGGGATAAGCGCTCGCAGGCTCGCTGGATATGCACCCGCTGCGCGGGTTGGATATGGGATACTTGTGCGTTCAGCTTTTGGGGGGAGGAGCGGTATGAAAGAGGGCGGAGGCGAGGGGAAGGGACTGCTCTACTTTTTTTTGCCAACTCTGCAGGGTTTTGACCCGTTGCTGCGCATGCGTGGCATCGTCCGGCAGCTCTTGAAGGATGGATTCGATGCGTTCTTTGCCGTTGGTGAGTTTGGGTCCGAGATGGGCATTGAAAAAATAGCTCAGGAGCCGGCGCATGGAGAGTTCGGCGGTGTAGAGGCTGTGGCGTTGTCCGGGAGGAAATTGACGGTGGACGGCGCCGAGGGACTGGAGGAGTTTGAGTCCCTGGCTTGCGGAGCCGGCGCTGATGCCTAGGCGGTTTCCGATCTCTTCCTGGAGCATCGGCTCTTCTGCACAGTATAGGGTGCCGTAGATCATGGCCGTGGATTTTGGCAGACCAAAGGTCTCGAAGATCCCGACGAACAGATTTAGCACTTCCAGTTCCCAGGTGGGAATGGGGTCGGAAAGCGTTTGAATGTTGGGGGCGGTAGGCATGGGGAGGCGGCGCCTTCGGCGCGGGGATTGCGGCTACGCCGCGGAGATTACGGACTTCGTCCGTGGAGATTGCTGCTGCGCGGCGGAGATTACGGACTTCGTCCGTGGAGATTCGCTCGCAGGCTCGCTGGATGAGAGGGAGTTGAGTGGTTGGGTTGTTGAGTGGGGGGCGCGCTACGCGCGGGATACGGGATATGGGATATGGGACCGAACGTCGAACCCTCCTTCGCTCTCCGAGCTACGGCGGGCAGGCAAACTTTGAACGTTGAAGAGCTCCCTCCAAGCCCCAAAGCGGTAGTTCCGTTCGTTCCTCACTGCGCTACCGCACTCCCGCCTACGCGCTGCGCTGCTACGGCGGGTGCGCCCAAGACGCTTCGCGTCCGCGCGTGGTGAGCTGTTGAGGCTTGTTTAATTTGGAGCGGATTGGAAAGCAACAAGCAACCATTAACCAGCAACCGCCAACCCGCAACCATTCAAAGCAGGCTACGCCCGGTGAAGTCCCGGTTTTCTTGGGGACTTCGGTTTTGTGCCGTGCAACCGGTGAGCGAAATCATGGGTGGTTTTTCTCTCAAATGGGATGAAGATGCAAGTCTAATTTCAATAAAAAATGAATTTAGTGAAGTTTGGCGGCTGCGCCGCTGGATATGCGCCCGCAAGCGGGCTGGATATGGGATATTCGCGAGGCAAGCTCGCTGGATGGGGGGGGGAGTTGAGTGGTTGGGTGGTTGGGTTGTTGAGTGGGGGAGTTCTTGGTCAAAAACCCTTTGTCTTAAGATTTGTCCAAATCTTTGTCCCTTAATCTATAGAAACTTACGGATTCGGGTTGTTGGGAAGGGTTTCGATGCGAATGCGGAGGAAGCGGGTGTCTGTTTCGGGGGCTTCGTCCACGATCAACATGCGGTCGAGGTCGTTGTTGTCTTCCGTGTTCACGTTGGAATCGTATAGAATTTCGGGATCCGTCCAGTCTGTGATGTCTGGCACGGCTTCGACAACATAGATCAGGTGGGTCAGGTTGGGGTCGCGGCGGAAGCGGGCGTAAAGCCAACCGTTTTCCGTGATGCCCAAGAAAATGTCTCCCGGTCCGGGTAACACCCCGGCGGGGAGGCCGAGGGCGAAGTTGAGGAGGTTGGGCCCGGTGCCGAAGGGGTCGTCGGTGGGTCCGTCCGCCTCTCCGGGTTCAAAATTGACCTCGGCCCAGTCCCCATAGTTGGCGGGGCCGATGGCGGCCCCCAACAAGGTTCCTTCCACGTCTTCGAGGTTGTGGTGGGCGGTGAAAAGGTTGGGGGTGTTGGTCAGAAGACTGTATTTCTCGTCGAGGTGCTCCTCCGGTCCGTCGTCATCTTGGAGGTAAACGGACCAAGACCCATCGGCGGTCAGTTCTCTGAGATTTGCGGAGCTGTCGCTGAAAAAGCCAAAGCGCGGATGGGCGGTGGGCGGCTGGTTCAGATACAGGGCAAGATGATTCGCGGCATTGATCCCGCCGACGAAAGGTGTTTCATCCCGGAGCCTTAAAATGGGAGCCGGTGTGCCGATTTGGAGGCGGAATTGGTAGGACAAGCCGGAAACGGATTGGGCGGTGAGCACCTCCCCGGGTCCGAGTTTTATAGTTCCCGCGCCTGCTGCGGTTCCCAGGGTGCCGGTGCCCGTGAGCACGCCGTCGGCCTGCACCGAAATGGCGAGTTCCGGGTAGTCGCCATCCACGCGAAGGGTCCCGTTTGCGAGATCCAAATTCGTTGCCATGGCGGAGGTTCCGTTGAGTCGCAGGGTTCCCCCGCCGGTCTTGGAAAATGGCACTGTCCCTGTGAGGGGTCCTCCGATCTCGAGAAGGTTGCCCGTGCCGTCCACATGGATGGAAACGGACGATTCACCGGATAGCATCACCCCGCCGGGCAGGACGGCTTCGTTGTCGTTTGCAAAGGGGTCGAATCGAAGGGCACCGAGAATGCCGCGCTGGTCACCTTCCGGCACATCATCGGGATTCCTGCCACCACCGGCGAGGTGCAGGGGAACGCCAAAGTCGTACACCCGGTTCTCCCCGGAGGACACCAGTCGGATTTGGCCGCCATCCAGCACGTTGACACCGGCCGTTTGTCCGGGCGTGGCGGGGTCGGTAATCCGCAGTACGCCTTCTTCGACGATCAGGTGACCCTCAAAGTTTTTGTCAGTTCCGGTGAGACTGGCCACGCCGGGGCCGGTTTTGGTGAGACCGCCGGGACCCTGCCAGGTTCCGCGCAGGCGCAGGGCTCCGAATTCGGGTTCGAAGGGATCGGTCTCCACGCTTTGGGTGATGAGGATCAACGCCGTTGCCAAGGTCACGGGACCCTCAAGGTCGAATTCGGCCCAACCTTCGCCGCCATCGGTGACGATGATTTGGGCGGAGCCATCATCGCCGTCAAAGGTGAAACTTCCGGGCCCGTCGATGCGGTTTCGGTTTTCGCCATTGGAAAAGGTGAGTGCGCCGAGGGTGACCTGCACGTCCTCGGGAACGGTGATGGCGCGATGCTCCCAAAGCGGAGCCTTCACGGTGGCGGACACGCCGGGACCGTCAGGCCAGCCTGGGGCCTGCCAGTGGTTGGCATTGTCCCAGCGTCCGTCCCCGCCGGGGAGGAAAACAAAATCGGTGGCGGCGGGCAGCCACAGCGCCAAGGTGCCGCCTTCGGCGTTCCCGGTGGCTTCCAGTCCATTGTTCAGGGTTTCCAAAACGTTGCCTTCCGCGTCGAGAAAGTCCACGCGGGCAACGCCATCCGCCAAACTGTTGGGAATGAGGGTGCCCCAACGTCCAGGATGGGCGGCCACGGTATCGAGATAGAAATCCGCATAACGGTCGTCGAATTCAGATCCACGGGCCTCGACCTGGGTGAGGGCCAACAGGCTGTTCGCGTCGTCGTACAGGGCCACGAAACGGGCGGAAGCATTGGCGGTTTGTCCATATACGGCGGTGCCCTGTTCGGGATCGAGACCGAGTTCGAGCACGGTGACCTCGCTGTCGGCGCGCAGGAACCAGGCCGGGTCCTCGCCGCCCTCGCCATTGTTGAGGATGAGCAGGGGACGAAGGACATTTTCGGGAGTGAAGCGGGCGTTGCCGCTGGGTTCGGTAACCACCCAACCTTCCCAAACGCCGTTTTCGTCGGCGGTCAGTTCGGCGTGGCGGCTGTTGAGGTCGGTGTCGCGGAAGCGGGGGGCGGAAGTGCTGCGCACCCAGTCGGTGCCGTCGGACGGGATGAGGATGAAATTGCCGGCGCCGTTGTCGTCCGCTTCGGGGTCCGAGGTTTCATGGGCCATGCGGTTGCCATGGCGGTAGGTGGCCCCGGGCGCGAGACCTTCAATTCGGAAGCGGAAAGCGACGGGGATACGGTTCAAGTTGTCGTTGTTTTCATCTTGTTCTCCCTGGAGGTAGGCGGGGACAAGCACATCCACCAGTTGCAGGGCGCGGGTGGTGGCTTGGGCGGAATCGATTTCCGCTGCGGAGGCGGTGAGAGTGAAGAGTCCAGAGCCGTCGAGGATGAGGTCGTCGAACACCGCCACACCGTCCACCGCTTGCACGCTAGTGGTTCCGGAGAGGGTGCCGTCGCCATCGAGGGAAAGGGTGATTTCCCCATTGAACCCGGTTACGGGAATGCCATTGGCGTCCAGGACCCGGATGGTGAGCGGGGGCAGGGGGCCCGCGCCCACGCCGGGGGGCAGATCCTCCAGCGCGAGTTGGGTGGGGACCAGCGGCGCGCCGCTGGAGGTCACGATCACCTCGTCGAGGCGAAGTTCGGGACGGGAGCCGCTGCCGCTGATATAATAGTAACGCCACTGGAACTGGAGGTTGGCGTGACCCTCGAATGAACTCGGAAGATCCAGCTCAAAGGTCTCCTCGTGTCCGGCGGTGGTGGAGCGAAGATATTCCACCGGATCGTCCCCATCCATGACATCGGACCAAGGGGCATCAGGATTGCTGCGGTGCTGGAGGCGGATGGCATATTCCCGGCTGTTCACCACCAGGGTTTGCACGGTGAAGGCGAGGGAGATGTCCGACACTTCGCGGGTGTCCAGCGCCAGCAGGGCGGAACCGAGGTCACGGCCCTCGGCGCGTCCGGTGTTGATAAAGCTGATGCCGTTTTCCCCCAAACCGTTGATCCTCGTGCGGGAAGTGGCCGCGTAGGGAAAGTCGGGGTCGTCGCCATCCCCCTCGAAACCGGCGATGGAATAGGGGTGGAGCAGGGGCGCGTCCACACCGGGGTCGGGACGGTCGCTTTGCAGGAAAATCATGTGCGGGGGGAAGGAGCCAGCGGGCTGGTACGGGGACCATTCGGTGAAAAAATAGTTCTGACCGTCGAGCGCATGGGGGGCGGGGTACACGAGGATGCGAAAGGAGGCCGGCACGGGGGGATTGTGCCCGTCGTCGGCGGTCACGGTGACCACCGCGTCCCCCGCCTGATGGGGGGTGAGCGAGAGCTCCGCGCCGTTGACGGACACGGTAAGCACGCTTTCGTTGGATGAATCCGCATCGTACTGGAGCGGATCGTCCTCGGGGTCGAGAAACCATGAGGAGAAGTCCAAAGTGTCCGGGCTGTTCGCGGCCACGGCCTTGAGCAGACCGGGAATCTCCTCTTCTTGCACGACCGGGGGCAGATTGGTGGCGGGAAGCCCCACGCCCGACAACACCACGTCGTCAAAGCGGTTGTTGCCTTCCTCGCCGCCGTCCCCTTGCAGAAAAGTGAAGCGCACCGCGAAATCCGGGTTGTCGCTGGCCCCGGGAATGGCGCTGAAATCGATCGACTGGGGCTGGGGTGGCTCGTTTTCAATGGCGAGGGTGGTTTTGGTGTTCCAGTCAACGCCGTTGGTGGTGTAGGCCACCACCATCTGCTCCGCGCCCTGTCCGGAACGCCGGGTGAGGAATTCGAGGGTGATCTGTTCAAACCCGGCAGTGGACATCGGGAAGGTCAGGGAGGAGTCCAAGGGGAAATTGACCCGCAGGTGTCGGGTGTCAAAGTCCCCGCCGGTGTTGGAGATGGCCTCGGAATCCGCGTGGCTGCCGGCCACGAAAACGAGCGGACCGCCCCCGACTGGCAAAGCGGGGTCGTATGGCGCGTTTTCGTCCTCGAAATCCCAAACGTACAGGGCCACGGGCAGTTCCGACAGGGGGATTTCCTCGAACACCGCCTCCACGGTGGTGTCCGATGTCAAGCTGAGTTCGAAGGTGGGTTCGGTGGAAGCGTATTCGGGTTGTTCGTCAATCCGCCAGCCGAGAAAGCGGTGCCCGGATTCGGGGTGAGCGTGGAGGGTGACGGGCACTTCCTGGAAATAGACGCCGGACCAAGGGTAGGGTGACTCGGGATCACTCAAGCCTTGCAGATGGGCGTCCACGAGCAGGCTGTTGACCCGCACCAATCCCTCTCCCGGGGTTTGGTTTTTCACTTGGAGGTTGGCGGTGCCGGGGAGGTTGAACGTTGACAAAATATGTCCGCGAACGGCTGCCGGTCGGTCCAGGGCAAACTGATCGAGGTTGGATTGATCCAAACTTACCCGCCAGCGGTCATTGTGCTCGGTGCGGTGTGGAGCAATGCAGTTGGAAAAGCTTTGAATCAGATCCAGAACATGGTCGGGTTGGAAATAGCTGTTCATCCCATCGGCGAGCGTGTTCACAAAATCGTTGCGGAAGCCTTCGTTTTTCAGGACGAGGGGGCGAAAGAGCCGGTTAACGGCGGCGGTGACTACTCGTGCGCGATGGCGTGAGCCAGGAAGAAGATGCACAACCCGACCCAGAGAATTTGTGTTGGCATCACCAACATCGCCAAATCCCTGATCAGTATCATACAACAACCAGCGCCAGCGTCCATCCTGTCCGGCGGGGGCGCCCGGGTCATAAGCGGAGGTGCGTTTGCGCCACCAGTCGATGTTATTCTGTGGCCAGTCCTGATTGTTCAAGTACACTTGAGCCGCATAGAAGCGCATGAGGTTGTCGGTGTCCACGCGCTCCTGAATCCATTGGAAATGCACGGGATCGGAAAGGTCGTGGTCTTCCGCGTATTCAATGATGCGAATAAAATCCGTGCGGTCATCCGGGGTACCCGTGTCCACGCGGGTGTTTTCTCCGGTGAGAATGACCACATCCTCGGGATCGATCCCGTAGTGGGCATGAATATAATGGGCATCCTGGCGTTCACGAATGTTGATCATTCCCCAGAATTCTCCGTTCACAAAATGTACGGCGGGCTGATAGGCCTGTGAATCCAAGCCCAAGGGCGCGACAAGTTCCTGCATAAAGGCGTCCCGATAGTAGGTTTGGCTCCAGTCATTTCCAGAGTTGCGGATCATCAATCTCCGAAACGAAGTCAAGGGCTCCGTGGGATCCGCATTGCGGGTGAGGCCTTCGAAAATGTCCCCGGCAAAATCCGAGGGCCCGTCGTCATAGGGACGGGGATACAAGCGCAAAGACTTGAGCCGATGGGCCCGGCTCCATCCCCCGTGAATGCGGAAGCCGGTTTTCTGGGACAACATGGGGTTTCCCTCGGGGGAAAACATTTCAAAATGGCCCCATTTTTCCCATTGGCCTCCCCTTTCTCTGAAATTCGCCGGCGAGCCTCCTGTTCTGTTTTCGTTCGGGTTATCCAGACGCCACTGAGTGCCAATGTTTCCGGGCGTGTAGATGCCCGTGAAATAATCAAACAAACCTTTTTCAGGAATGGTGACCGACAGCACCGGAATCTGGTAGCGGTCGGGCATGGTGGGGTGTACGAAATAGGTATGGGTGATGATCGGACTGGGGAGCCCGCCGGGACGAAAGGCCCGGGCGCGGACCACGGTGGATTTGAAAGGGTTTCCCCTTGGAATTGTTGTTGAGGTGGTGAACTGGGTGTTGATGGCAGCAAGTTCGTAGGGATCCGAAGCGCGGTTGGCAATCGTCAACGGCTCCGTGTATTCATGGGACCACATCGTACGGAATAACTCGGGACCCGGGTCCAAGTCTCCGGAGTCTCTGGGGTAGCGGTTTTTGTACATGTAGGTTTTGCCATCCAAGTTGGCGGGGTCGGGCACCGAGCCGTCCAGGGTGTACAGAATCGTGACCTCGGGATCCGGGTGTGAGAGTTCAAGGGGAACATCGGCAGTGTGGAAGCCGCCGGCATGGGAAAAAGTGGGCGGGGCGGTGAGTTGTTCCGCCGGTTCCGTGGTATTGGCCGCGAGCGGGGTGGGGTTTTGAAAATAGACCCAGCTGTCGGGATCGTCCGGATCACGGCCCAGGGATACGTTCCGCGGCAGGGGCATCACCGGCATCTCGTCCACGAGGTCGCCCTCCGGAGTAGTGAGCAACACGGGTTCCGAACCCGCGCTGACCGCAAAATTGGTATGGAAATGGTTGTCTGGATGTCCTCGATGGCGGTAGGTAAGATACCGTTGCAGGATGTCGCGTTCTTGCCACGTCAGAGGCTGGTTAAAGAGGAGGATCTCGCGCATACTTCCATCGAAAAAACTGGTCGTAGCCCCGGATGCTCCTAGCCTGCCTATATTTGAAGTAATATCTGTAGTTTTCCCAGAGCTTTGAAAATTAGTACGCTCTTGGCGAAGAAACCGTTCTTCCCATATCCTCAGTTCCCTGCTCTGCCAGTTGACTTCACTTGTGTAGACCCGCGGACCCAAAAAAGGATTGATATTATGGCCTAGATAATCAAAAACATCTGCGTCTTGCTTGCGACCTGCCACTCGAATTTCTCCATTTGAGATATTTATTCCGAACCGCTGGGCTGCACCAGTGCCTGTAGTGAAAACTAACACAATGCTAAAAGTATTAATATCATTCGCTTCCAAAACCATAAAGGCCCCTCCATAACCCACATTTTGAAACAAGGACAAGGCGTCGCCCTGAAAATCCAGCATGGATTGATTGAACACCACCTTGGAGGATTCTCCGTTTTCGCCTTCGATCCAAACGGGTTGCCGGCTGGGATCGGATTGGGAGGCGTGGTGTCCATTTCCGCTGGCATCCAGCCAGGAGGTGACATAGTGGGTGCCGTTTTCCTGGCGGGTTTCCACGTGATCGGCATGCAACCACACTGCCGGGGAAAAATCCTGCGGGTTCACGGTGCTCAGGGGGATGCGGTCCTTTCCGGAGGCCCAAACCAGCATGTAGTCCCCCGGTCCCAAGGTCGTTCCCTCGGGGAATGTCCACTTGAAGGGCGAAGACGGGTTGTCACTGAGGCCCCATCCCCCGAGGTCAACCGGATCCACCCCGTAATTATACAGTTCGATCCAATCCTCGAAATCCCCGTCCTCATCGGCCAGGGTGGATTGGTTGGAGGCCACGACTTCGTTGATACGCACCGTTTGGGCGCACACATACATGAACGAAAAGACAAAAAGGCAGATGGGGAGGATGTGTTTGGGTTTCATAGGGCACCTGTTGGGTGGGGCGCCTTCGGCGCGGAGATAGCCGCTGCGCGGCGGAGATTACGCCTTCGGCGTGGAGATAGCGCACTGCGTGCGCGGAGATAGCCGCTACGCGGCGAAGATTACCGCTACGCGGTGGAGATTGCGCTTTGCGCGGAGGGGGAATATGGAGGCGGCGCATCTTGCGCCGGGTGATTTGGAATGGGATTGTCGCTTATTTTGCAGGGATTGCAGGGTTACTCGCTCCGCGAGCGCAGGGTTGTGGCTCCGCCCCGCAGGGTGCGGCGGAGCCGCGCAGGGGTTTCAGGAAAAATGGAGCGTGGACACGCTTGTCCTCAAAGATTGGGTTTACTCTGCCGAGCAATCTGTGGATTCTGGCTCTCTTGCCGCGGCCTGTTTGGCGGCTTCCTTGGCCTGCCGGGCACCTTCGGCGAACATGTGTCGATAGGGTTTTGCGGGTTTGAAATCGGGGGTCAGGATACCCGCGTCCACCAGAGTTTGCCGCCGTTCTTCATTTGTCATTGCGTCCAAACGGGCTTTGGTGACTTTCCAGAGTTCTTCAGGGTCGGGATATGTAATCATGTTGAGTAGATACTCATGGTTATGGGCGGAGTTGCCGCTGGCGCAGCGCATGGATTATTCAAAAATGCATAGGGAAATCGCTTATCTTACGCTAATAAAATACATATTTGGTTAAGATTAGCGCAGATTAGCGTCGATTAGCGGTTTAAAATTATACTTTCCCACCTTCATACTTTTCCACTTTTCCACTCTCTTCCAAAATCATCTCCGCCAATTCGCGCACGGCGCCTTCTCCGCCTTTGGCTTGGCAGATATGGTGGACGAAATTTTTGACGGCGGGTTGCCCGTCGGCGGGGGTGGCGGCGAAGCCCACCATTTTCAAAATGCCGAGGTCGTTGATGTCGTCTCCGATGAAGGCGACTTGGTCGGCGGTGAGGTTGTGGGCCTTGAGGAGCTTCTCCAACTCCTCGGCTTTGTCTTTTGCGCCTTGGATGAGAATGTCGACCCCGATTTTTTGGGCGCGTCGTTCGACGATGCGGGTGTTTTCGGAAGTGAGAATGCCGACTTTGAGGCCGGCTTCGCGGAGCAGGCGAAGTCCGACGGCATCGCGGGTGTTGAATTTTTTGAGTTCGTCGCCGTTTTCGCTGTAGTACATGCCCGCGTCGGTGAGGACACCGTCTACGTCTGTGAGTAGCATCTTGATTTTGGAAATATTTGGAAAGCGAACTTCGAACCCTCCTTCGCTCTCCGAGCTACGGCGGGCAGGCAAACTTTGAACGTCGAACTTTGAAGGGTTTCGGCTTTTCAGGAGGGTTTCGATAAAGAGCCAGTCGTGGGGTTCGTCGAGTTCGATGTAGCTTTCTTCGGGCATTTGCTGGAGTGCAATTTTGCCATGTAGGCGGCATTGGGTTTCGAGCAGGCCTTGTTTGGAGCAGATGTAAAATGCACCGTTTTCCACCAAATGGCCTTGAAATTCCTGACGCCGCGGGCGTTTCCCCGGCTTGTAATTGACGGCATGACCATAGCCATGTTCGTCCGCGGTCCATAAAAACCGCTTCTGCTCGACGACGGAGAGCAGGCTGTCCGCCTCGGTTTCATGACGTTTTTCGAGCCCGGCGGAAAGATCCTCCGAGGTAAGCAAAGGCGAGGTGGCCTGAATGAGGATCATGGTCTCAAAATCATGGGCTTCGGCATATTCCAGCATCACGGATTCGGTGCTGGCGGTATCGCCCGCGTTTTCCGGTTTGCGGTCATAGACGGAGAGTTTCGGGTGTCCAATCGCCAGGGCGGTGGCTTTGATGGCGGGATCATCGGTGGCGATGACCACCTGATCGATGGCCTCGACAGCCAGGGCGGCCTCGGTCACCCAATGGAACAAGGGTTTCCCCGCGAGCGGCTTGAGGTTTTTTCCGGGGATGGATTTGCTGCCGCCGCGGAGGGGGATGAAGGCGATGGTATTCATGGGAAGAGCGGCTACGCCGCGGATACGGGATACGGGATACGGGATGGGGTGGCACTAGGCGCGGGGATTGCAGGGTTGCCGCTTCGCGGCGCAGGGGTTGCAGGGAAAACGGAGCGCGGACACTCCTGTCCGCTGGGTTATCTCATATCGAATGTTGAATGTTGAACATAACATAGCCCGACAGTCCCTTGTCGCGATCACGCTGGAGAGAGTTCTACATGAGCAGTGTAGCCCATGTCCTGAAGGATATGTTCACAGTCTTCCCAGGTGAGCCCGAACTCTCGCATATCCATCACTCCGATGCGCGCCAGGGCCTCCGCAAGCCGCGCGGCATCCCGGGTATCCAGATCGGCATCCATCAGGCCCAGTTCGGCCCAATCCACCAGCTCAGCCAAGGAGATTTTGTGGTTTAGATAGTCTTTGATTTTCTCAACGAGATGGTGACGTGTGATTTTCATAATGAGATCTTACACCTTTCTGTGACCTTTATCCACAGGAAACTTTTCATGGATTTCGACGAGGCGACCTGAGGCATCATAAATTTCCTGCCAAAAAGCCAAGGTTTGTTCAGAAGCGGATACTTGTTTGTGATAGGTTGCAACCCATCCCGACTTGCCTTGGACGGTTCGGGAATAAGTGCGTCCACCATCTGGATGCTCCACCCAACTGGAAAATTTATGTTCGTTTTGTTTTCGGGAGCCCATGGAAAAAAGGGGCGCCTTCGGCGCGGAGGGGGAATATGGGGGCGGCGCATCTTGCGCCGGATGATTTGGAAAGGGATTGCCGCTTATTTATGCAGGGATTGCAGGGTTGCCGCTTCGCGGCGCAGGGGTTGCAGGGATTGCAGGGTTGCCGCTTCGCGGCGCAGGGATTGCAGGGTTGCCGCTTCCCTCCGGGCTGGAAGCGCGGCGCAGGGTTGGCAGGGGAAACGGAGTGCGGACACTTTTGTCCGCTTTCTTATCTCATATCGAATGTTGAAGGTTGAAGTGAAATCGAACGTCGAACGCTGAACGTCGAAAGAAAGAGCTGTTGGAAGTTTGAAATCGAACGTCAAACGGGGGCAGGAGGCAGCCCCCGATGTTTTGTGAGTTGTTTCTGTGTGGGGGAATGGTGCTGATACGCAGCAGGTCGCCAAGATGCCGTTTCAAGCCATGACGGGGAATGGAGGGGTTATTCCGAGGAAAGCTCCTCAAGATCGATGCGGTCTTTGGGCCGGTTTGCCTCCCGCTTGGCTTGAAGGAGATCGGATTTGGAGACGACCCGGACGGGGATTCCGTCGAGATCAGTGGATTCTGCATTCCCAAGGACCTCCCGAGTGGATGCAGAAGACATTTTGGTGAGGAGATCGATTTGGTTCGGTTGGGCGCCGAGGGTGATGGCGGTGGAGGGAGCGGTGAGGTGGTGGAGTTCGATGCCGGCACTGCCAAAGCCGAATTCTACAAGTGCGGCGAGAACCTTTTCGGCATTTTCGGTGGAGGGGTCGATCAGCAAATCCAAATCCAGGGTCATGCGGACAAAGCCGTGCTTGGCGACGGCAAATCCGCCACAGATGGCGTAGGACACGTTTCTGCGGTTGAAAATCCGCAGCAGGTCTTTCATGTCATCGGAGAGGAACATGGCGGATGGTGGCGACACGCTTGAGGCGTCGATTTTTCGAGGTTTGGTCGATCCACTGCATCAGCATCTCCATTCGCTGGGAAGGGGTGTGCTGGTGTAGTTCTTTTCGCAGGTTCCGGTCCTGCTCGCTTACGGGTTGAATGCGGATGGTTTTTTGCATGAGGGGGGCGCCTTCGACGCGGAGATAGCCGCTTCGCGGCGAAGATTGCGCCTGCGGCGCGGATATGCGCCCGCTGCGCGGCTGGATATGGGATATGCGCGGCTTCGCCGCTGGATATGGGTAGGGATTCTAGTCCCGCGTTTAGGGCCTGTTGATTTATTGTAACGAAGTGGTTTTTAACCGCTTAAGGACGCTAAAAGAACGATAAAATTAACTTAATTAAATTATTTTAAGCGTGCATTAAGCGTTTTTTAGCGGTTTCTAAATATCTGCAATGAATAAATCGACAGGCCCTTTACGCGGATAGTCTTGAAGCGCCCTTTAGGGTGCGTTTTCGGTGGTTTGCGTTCAGAATTTGCAGGGGATTCCTCCTCATTTTCGTAATCGTATTCTTAATCGTAATCCTCCTCGGTAAGCATGAGGTGTTTGTCGATTGGGATTATGAGTAGGATTAGGATGAAGAGTGCGGTCAGAGGTAGGAGCGCAGGGATTGCAGGGATGTAGCGCGACAGTCCCTTGTCGCGAACGGCAGATTATCGGCAAGGGACTGCCGATCTACAGCGGAAGAAACGGAGCGCGGACACGCTTGTCCGCGGATTTGTCTTAGCTTTTCGGGGAAGGAGATTGAAAGAGGGCGGAGGCGAGGGGGAGGGCCTGTTCGACTTTTTTCTGCCAGCTCTCTAGGGTTTTGATGCGCTGTCGGGCGTGGTCCGCATCGTCAGGCAGTTCTTCGAGGATGGATTCGATGCGCTCTTTGCCGTTGCTGAGTTTGGGTCCGAGATGGGCGTTGAAAAAATAGCTCAGGAGTCGTCGCATGGACAGTTCGGCGGTGTAGAGGCTGTGACGTTGTCCGGGAGGAAATTGACGGTGGACGGCGCCGAGGGACTGGAGGAGTTTGAGTCCCTGGCTTGCGGAGCCGGCGCTGATGCCTAGGCGGTTTCCGATCTCTTCCTGGAGCATCGGCTCTTCTGCACAGTATAGGGTGCCGTAGATCATGGCCGTGGATTTTGGCAGACCAAAGGTCTCGAAGATCCCGACGAACAGATTTAGCACTTCCAGTTCCCAGGTGGGAATGGTGGTGGGGCTTGCAATTTCGGTAGTTGTCATGGGGAGGCACCAGGCGCCTTTGGCGCGGAGAGTACGGACTGCGTCCGTGGATATGCGCCCGCAAGCGGGCTGGATATGGGATATGCAGCCGCTACGCGGCTTGGATATGGGATATGCAGCCGCTACGCGGCTTGGATATGGGATATGCGCTCGCGGGCTCGCTGGATAGGGTGGGTAGTTGAGTGGTTGAGTAGTTGGGTGGGGGGGCTTGGTCAAACAACCTTTGTCTTAAGCTCTGTCTGAAACTTTGTCCCCTAAACCGAGGGGTGAGGTCAGTTCGCAGGGATTGCAGGGATGCCGCTTTGCCGCGCAGAGGTAGCAGGGGTGTAGCGCGACAGTCCCTTGTCGCGAACGGCAGATTATCGGCAAGGGACTGCCGATCTACAGCGGAAGAAACGGAGCGCGGTCACTCTTGTCCGCTATGTTATGTCAAAACGAACGAATTTTGAGAACGTCGAACATCGAACGTTGAAGAGCTTCCCCAAAGCCCCAAAGCGGTAGCTCCGTTCGTTCCTCACTGCGCTACCGCACTCCAAAGACGCTTCGCTCCCGCGCGTGGTGAGCTGTTGAGGCTTGCCTGAGCAGAAGCGGATCGGGAAAACGCGACAATTCGCAACCTTCAACAAGCAACCCACAACCAGCAACCATTTCAAGCAGGCTACGCCCGGTGAAGTCCCGGTTTTCTTGGGGACTTCGGTTTTGTGCCGTGCGGGCGGTGAGCGAAATCATGTGTTTCTTTTCTCTGAAATGGTAGGGGGATGCAAGGTTTATTTCAAAAAATAATGAACTTAGTGAAGTTTGGCGCCTTCGGCGCGGATATGCGCCCGCAAGGGGGCTGGATATGGGATATGCGCTCGCAGGCTCGCTGGATATGGGGAGGGGGTTCTAGTCCCGCGTTTACGCGGATAGTCTTGAAGCGCCCTTTAGGGTGCGTTTTCGGTGGTTTGCGTTCAGAATTTGCAGGGGATTCCTCCTCATTTTCGTAATCGTATTCTTAATCGTAATCCTCCTCGGTAAGCATGAGGTGTTTGTCGATTGGGATTATGAGTAGGATTAGGATGAAGAGTGCGGTCAGAGGTAGGAGCGCAGGGATTGCAGGGATGTAGCGCGACAGTCCCTTGTCGCGAACGGCAGATTATCGGCAAGGGACTGCCGATCTACGGCGGAAGAAACGGAGCGCGGACACTCCTGTCCGCTGGGTTATCTTACAAAGAAAGGAAAAATCGAAATCGAACGTTGAACTTCGAACGTCGAAGGGAAGAAGAAATCGAACGTTGAAGGAGAGAGGGGGGGGCGCTGTTGAATATCAGGGGTCAAGAACGCTCCTGAAAGAATGTTTCGGTATCTTGATGGAGATGCATAACGGCGGCGACGAGGATCGTTCCTTCTTTGGTGGAATACAGAACGGCATACGGAAATCTATGGAAAAGGCATCTTCGCATCGTAGGTGTCAACTGAGTGATATGCGGTTCCGAAGCCCAGAGAGGTAGGCAGGTCCGTCCAGATCCGTCATTTCCCCGCGTTCATGCGCCACGAGCCGTTGTTCGGCAAGATGCACCCAAGCGTGCAGCACTTGGTCTTGGGCTGGGTTCGACAAACTATTCAAGAGTTTGTCCGCCAGCCGGGCACGTTCGAGCGGGGAAAGCGAGAGGGCTTCTGTTTCTAAGAGTATGGCATCCATGCGTTCATCTTAAGATTTGAGTGATGAATTGTCAAGGGGGGGCGCCTTCGGCGGGGATAAGAGCGGCTACGCCGCGGAGATAGCGCACTGCGTGCGCGGAGATTACGGACTTCGTCCGTGGAGATTACCGCTTCGCGGTGGAGATTGCGGCTACGCCGCGAAGATTGCGGACTGCGTCCGCGGATATGCGCTCACTGCGTGAGCTGGATATGGGATATGCGCTTGCTGGCTCGCTGGAGGGGAGGGAGTTGAGTGGTTGGGTTGTTGAGTGGTTGGGTGGGGGAGTTCTTGGTCAAACAACCTTTGTCTTAAGCTTTG
>JAFIGC010000126.1 GCA_020831635.1 Verrucomicrobiota bacterium
TCCCAAGGCCCTCCGCCCCCAATCCCCCCTACGGGCCTCGGGAACGCCGTTCCGTCGGACCCGTTCCAAAAGAGGGGGCCCCCCAACCCGTGCCCCCTCTGTCGACACCCGCGATGAGGGGGCTGATAAACATTAACAATCATAAACCACACCCTGATCAGCCTCCTCAGCGCCGGTGTCGCCATTCACCCCCACCCCGATAGCTGTCACGCTGGCTGCTCCACCCCAGCCCCCCCAAGCAGCCATCGCGCCAGCCCCGGAACCTACCCCAGCGCTCCCACGTCTCGGGCCAACCGCCCCATGGCCCCCACGGATGCCCGAAGACGTGTCCGCGCTCCCCCCGGAAACGCAAGCTTCCAGCCCGATCATAATCTCCCCACGAATTTTCCCACATTCCAGCGGACTCCCACGGCAAATCCGCCTTTTCATCCCAAAAACGCATTTTCCGACGCTCGGAAGACCCATCCCCAAAAAGCCGCCAATTCTTCCGAGCGTCGGAAGAGCCCAAAAAAAAGCTTCCGAGCGTCGGAAAACCCCACTTCCCACCCCAAAACCACGCGTGTGTGTCACCGCGCCCCTGTTTTTCCTTGCACCTAATTCCGACATACGGCACCTAAACCTAACAGAACCAATACTCTACGCCAAAAACCCGACTGCACGTATTTCAACGTTTCCAGCCCCAAACCCAGCTTATATTGCCCAAAATTTCGCCATTTTCGCCCAAAACAGCCCTTCAGAGAACGAGAAAGGCCCGATTCCCCATCCATAATGCAGCGATTTATTCCTTATCCTTTCTCCCCGCCTTCTTCCGCCTTTTCTTCTTCGCAATCTTCTCTGGAAACATCTCCCGCAGCGCGGGCCAAATTTCCATCGCCCGACGATGCCGTTTCTCAACACAAGCCATGGTCACCCCCTGTATATCCGCGATATCGTCATACTTCATGCCCCGGAAGCGCATCGCCACAACATCACGGAGTTCGGACGGCAAGGTCAGCAACCCCACCACAAACTCCCTCATCACCTCAATCGGCAAATCCTGGGCAAGGTCGTCATCCTCCGGCACCGACACCCCACGCGCCTGCGTCCCGTCCCAGGTTTCCTCCAGCCTGTCCTCGTCATACTCCACCGCAAAACCACCCGTCGCCAACTTGCAGTTTGCGCAGGGCACCTCGTCCCAAGGCACATCCCGAAATTTTCCAGTGTCCACAGCAGCCTTGAACGGGCAATTGTGACAGCCTTTCATCGTACACCTTCCATCGATTTCAGGACACCCAAAAAAGCCGCCCCCTGCACAAACCAACAAACCCCGCCGCCCTGTAAGGGCGGGGTTTTTGGTTGGTCATAGATTTCCATTCTGGTCATCATTTCCTCCTTATCTCTATTTTGACTAATGTTTACAGGGGTTTTTGCATCACCAACAAGTCCCCGAACTATTTTCTGGTCTTTGGTTTCAAGCCTCATGCCGATTCCTCCAAAATTCCGGCCCAATCATGGGTGCTCACATGCTTCCCGAGGGACTCGCGTCCCTTCGCCGTCACCTCATAGACCTTGCTTCTGCCATCCGGTTTTTCCCGCACAAGCCCCTGACCCGATAACTCGATAAAGGCATACTGAATCGCGTTCAACGAAACATCCAATTCCTTGGAGCAGGTTTGCTTGTAGAACGCCTGATTCTTTTTTGGACGCTCCGCCACACAATGCAGCACCTCCATCGGGTCCACCTTGCGCGGTCTGCCGTTTGATTCCTTCTTCTCCGTGAGTTCTTTGACCTCCTCCGCCGTCGCATCACGCCAGCAGATCACCCCCGGTTCCCAGTGGTGAGCGATGTACTGCTTCGTCGTCGTCTCCCCGGCCTCATCCTTCCACCCAATACGCTTACCGCGTTTCGCCGCTCGCAGCTCGAACACCGAATCCGAACCCAACGAACGAATCGCCAACGCCGCCCGCGACGGATTGATCCACTCCGCCGATCCCGCGCCCAAATAGGCGTAATCACCAGCCTCCCAACCATCCTTTTCCTTCCCCCGTAGAGGCTTGTTCGTATGGTGGGCGAGGATCATCCCCACGTCATGCAAATGGAGGAGAGGATTCAGCAACTCTCTCATGAAATGGCTCACGTCTTTCTGGCTGTTCGAGTCCCCGCCAAGATAAGCGAACGCCGGGTCCACCATCACCAGATCAAACGGACCCTCCTGCTCCAGCAACGCACCCAGAGCCGAAACAAATCCCTCGCCGCTCCGGTCGCAAATCGTACACACCCGCATGTTTTTCAAAGCACGCTGACGGTCCTCTACCGTCAAATCCTCACAGCCCCGCAGTACCCCATCCCTCATTTCGGCAAGGTCTCCCTCATCGTTCTCAGCCTGGATCAACAGGATGCGCATCCCCTGCGCCTGATAAACCTCCCCCGGCTCGATTCCGAAAAACTTCTTGCCCACCGAAAGGTAAATCCCCCCCTGCATCAGGAACGCCGATTTCCCGATCCCAGTCGGTCCCAACAACAAGCACACACCCTTGCGGTACAGAAACCGATTTTTGATTAGCTCCGAGGGGTCATTGCCATAATTTGGAGTCCGTAGCTCACCCAGTTCCTGAACGCGGGGAAGCTCAATCACCTTGGCAACCTCTGCCTCCACCTGATCCACCGTCGCCGCTGGCAAAAAGTCTCGTACCAGTTTTTCGAGAGGCGTACTCATAGACCACCCCCAAGGTTTCCCTTATCCAGTCCCGCTTGCGGGGCGCTTATCCCGTATCCCGTATCCGCGAGTCTCCGACTCGCATAAACGATCCGTTGCCTCTTCCCCCCATCTTCTATCTTCAAACTTCCATCTCCTCGCGGCTCCGCCGCGCCTGGCCTCCATCCCCCCGGCATCCGCAACCATCCGCAGATATCCCAGCGGGTCCGATCCGCGCCCAAGGCGCAGCAAGCGGAGAAAAAACGCACCTGGTCTTTCGCCCCCAGTTCCTCAACCCTGAACCAACCATGCAGCGATTTACCGCCCGAATCCACCACCAACACCAAAGGCGCCAAACGGGACAACGCCGTGATCAGACGTGCCTGCTTCTCTTTATCCAGTTCCTGATCATCAAACTCCGCCACCAAATACCGACGAAAACGGATATTCTTCTGACACCGAATCGAAATATCTCCCTTTTTATTCGTGCCATAAGTCGCCCGCATCGGGTTCAACACAATGAACTGCATCTTCTCCGCATCCCCATACCAAGACTCCAAAGGACGAACACTCGGCCTGTCGCTGCTGGGTCCCGCGCAGACAAGTTCTCCCGGCAGGAACAGCCCGCGCAAAACCTCGGCGGCTGAAAGTCCCGTATCCTGCGTCACATCAAAGATTGGCTGGGTACCCGTCAAAACATCCTCGACCAAAATCTCGTTTTTCTCGGGGAAAGCCACACTGCCGGATCCAGAGTTGGCCGCCTCAACCGGCTCACCATAGGCCAGATTCACCGCATCCTCTATCTCACGGTCGGGAACTTCACGGTGCCGAACACCATCGGTACATGCCTCCCGAAAAAACGTAAAACACGCCTCCTTGGGAATCACCCCTGATAATCCTCCGGCAACCTTGGCCAGCCAAAGATGCGTTTCACCTGGAAGAGGGATTTCCTCCAGCAACTGCCGGGTTTGTTCTGAAAACGGATATATTTTCGCCATACTTTTTTCTCCTTTTATTTTTGATAAAACCTCATCATTGCCCCCTCCGCTTTCAACGGAAGCCCCCGAGCCCACGCAATCGGCTCCTCCATCAACGTCACAATCCGAGCCAAATCCGCCTCCGCCGATGTCTCCGGCAATTCGAACACCAACTCGTCATGCACACTCAAAACCGGAACATACCCCGCGTCCACGCACCGCAACCACGCCTCAGCCAACACATCCCGCGCCGTCGCCTGTGTCCAGTTTTCCGCCAACAACCCGCCGTAGATCTTCAAATCTTTCCCGCCCACCCGACACACCAACTCCCGATCCACCAATCGCAGTCCCCGGTAAATCAAAAAACGCCCATAGCCACGAACCGCCTGCGTGCAGGGTAGGGGGAGCACATAGTCCTTCCCCACTTTCGACCTCGCCGCATCCTCCAACCGACGCCA
Organism: Verrucomicrobiota bacterium; assembly: GCA_020831635.1. Lineage (GTDB taxonomy): Bacteria > Verrucomicrobiota > Kiritimatiellia > SS1-B-03-39 > UBA6053 > PXAS01. The sequence continues at coordinate 4,111 of JAFIGC010000126.1, forward strand.
AAGTCCCACCACCTTCGGATTGGACTTCCTGTACGCTCTCACCACCTTTTCCGCCTGCTCCAGGGATAAATCCAATCCAGCCATGGCCCTTGCCACCGCAACGAACTTCTCCGCCCCGCACCCAAAACCCAGCCCCAAAACACGCGCCTTGGCAAGCTGTCGCAAGGTTGACCCCGTCCTCGCACAATACGACTTCAGGCTCTCTTCCACTCCGCACTCCGAATTCCGCACTCCGCACTCAGGTTTCCATCCCATTGTCGCCCTCGCATGTGCCTCATAAACATCCACATTCGGATTTGCCGCCAGCATCGCCAGCGTCTCATGATCTCCCGCCAGCCAAAGCAACACACGCGACTCAATCTGAGCAAAATCCACCGCCGCCAGCACATGACCCGGAGACGCGATAATGCCCCGCCGTAAATCCACTCCCTCCGCTTCCGACCTGTTCAGATTCTGGAGGTTAAGTCCGCCGCCACCCGACCACCGTCCAGTGTTCGCACCGCAATATTTCAATTCATAGATCATGCGATTTTCAAAGGAGCGCCGATCTCCGCATCGGCTGGGCACAAGGGGTCTTCCATCTTCCCCTGGCCTCTGAACTCCGACCTCTGACCTCCTCCTCGCGAGCATACTCGCAAGAACCTTTTCAGTCCGATTCGCCGAGCGAATCTCCTGTACCGTCCGAGCCCACACCCCCGCCTCAGTATCACCGTACCGCGCCACCCACGCCAAAAATCCCGGATCATCCGCCGCAGTACTCCCCGGTGCCGGAACCCCGACCGCCTCACAAGCAGCCTTGAATTTCGGAATAGAGAGGGCAGGGGACCAGGGCAACGATGCCTTCAGCCCCTCCACCTTCCGCACCAAGGCCCGCCTGGATTCCTCAACATACCCCCAATCCATCGCCAACCCCCGGCGACCCATCGCGCATGTCAACTCAAACAACCGACGCTCCCGCTCCGGCCACTTATCCGCCAAACGAAACCACAGAGCCAAGCAAGCCACCGCATCCTTCGCCGCATAAACCAGCATTTCTGAATGCAGTTTATTACCAAACAAATCCTCCTGGCCTATGCTCCCGAGCATTACCTTGCCCGAGGCCTTAGTACGCACCGACTTATCCAGCGTCACCCCAAAAACCGACTCAACCGCCCCCGCAAGGTCCCGAGGGAACTGCAAAAACGCACACACCGACGCGGAACAATGCCATGATTTCCATGGGGGCGGGCCATCCTGGCCCGGAATGTCCCTACGATGATCAACCTCCAAATTTACAATCCCCAACTCCACCAACCGCTCAAACACATGCCGATCAAACTCCCGGTTGTGACTTACCCATTCCATCCCCTCAATCGTCTCCCAATAAAACTCCTCCGGGAGACAAACACAAACTTTCTCCGCATCCGCCACCGCCACCAAATAGGCGTCGAAACGCGAATCCTGACAATACGCCCAAGTCCCCAGCGTCTGTACCGAGTAATCCCCCGAGTAATATGTCTCAAAATCCACGCCCACCAAATTCCCAACCACCCCCTCGGCAAGCCACTCCTCGGGGCTCACCAATCTCGGCGACCGAATCGCCTCCTCGCCGCAAGACAGGAACGCCGATCTCCGCATCGGCTGGGGATCAGGGGTCCTCTCTGTTCGTTGTTCGACGTTTGCTATTAAATTTTCGGCCATATATTTCTCCAATTTATTTGTGAATCACCCCCATATCCCATCTTCCAGCTCCTCGCCGCTTCGCGGCGCAAGAACCCCAATCCGGAGGGCACCCCAACGCCCCCGCCCTCCGGATCACCACGTTTATTCCAGCCTTAGAACTGGTATTCTTCGTCACCGTCAACCGACGGTACCTCCACGGGCGCAACCTCAACCGCCGGGGCAGGGGAGGGCGCAACCGGGGCCGCAGGCGTCCTGCCTGCATTCCCTCCGCCCATTCCCTGAGGCAACGGCGACAGCGAGGCTATCGCCGCGAACACGCCCTGGCCATCACGACGCTGCTGATGCTCCACCGTGATCAGGCAACGATGCCCCTTCAGTTCCAGGTAGTCCCAGCCCATTTTCGGAGCGCGCCCCAAGAGCGACTTCAGAAAACCGAACAAAGCGGACTTTTCATGCCCCGAGATTTTCATCCTTCGGGAGCTGATGCGATGCACCCTCCCACCGCCATCCTGAAAACGGAACAAGATAGCATGTCAGATCCGCGATCTCAGTCTCCTCACTCTGGTATTTCCTACGCTCTACCCCCATCTCATCCACGATATCCTCGATGGTTGCGACGAAAGTCCCCGGGGCCGCTGGCCCCGTGCCAAGCCGATCCGCGAACGGATCGTAACTCACAACTGGTTTTTCTAATACTGCCATGTTTTCTCCTTAATTTTGATTGATAAATAAAAGTCCAATCACCGTATGAATCACCGCCGTGGCATACACGGACAGCACCAACCCGGTGGTCAAACCTACTGCTCCTCCACCCACCTGTGCGGTGAGCAGACCGACAACGAGAGCCAGCGCACCAAGGTACACGGCCACTCCGCCCGCAAGTTTCGCGAAACTCCATAGAGCGTCGCGAAGCCTTACGAGCTTCATTTTTTTCTTACTGATTTCAGGTTCCATACCTGCTTCCTCCTTGGCCTCTTCGGCCTTTACTGTGGATTGTTTTTGGCGGGTATCCGCCTCACGAAATTCTCTTCCGTCCGCTGTATGCCTGCTCATGCCGCCTGCTCCCCAGAATTCCCGTTTTGGGCTGGTACGGCATCCCTACGGGTCCCACTGGTCCCGTGCTCCTCGACATACTTGTCAAGATCCGCACGACGCATTCGATGTGACCCCGGCAAGATCTCCACCTTCTCAAGCCGCCCATCGCGAATCATCCGCCACATGGTTGGCCGACTGACCCCCATGTACTGCGCCGCCTTTCCCATCGCCAAAAGCAGAGGCCCCTCACTCCGAGGGGCGGGCGTTGCCGCCACATCCCCCCGAAGCACCCTCAACGCCTCAGCACGACGCGCTTCCGTTGCCGTTAGAGCCGCCCCCATCAAATCCTCAATCGCGCTCATAACATCCCTCCCAGTCTTCATCATCCTCGTTCAACACTTCGAAGTCCGGCCATTGTTCACGGGGTATAGGGACCAACTTATCGGTCGTACTGCACCACTTCATAAAGGTGCCGGTCTCGTGGTCATAACCGTACTCCATCCATAGGCTGTGAATCGAGGCCTCGTCATCACTATCCGCGAGATCCATCCACTCGCTAAACATTACATTATCTATATCTTCCATAATAACCTCCTTGTATTTTTATATTTTACATAATCACTATTATTAACTAATTTACAAATTACGGATAAATAACTTTTAATTTCTCAAAATATCACTGCTATTCAATCCGTTTCTTTATATTTCGCTAAAAATGTTCGTGATAGTTACATTATACAATCCTCACATTTTTTTACAAAAATCCGGCGAAGATTTTTTATTTTTCTCACCGTTTCTGGTTGAAAATTAAAAAATAAATAACGAAAATCTAGTCGTAAGTATTTCCATACAAGTTGTTTCTGTATTTTCCTGTCCGTTTCCTGCCTGAGAGAAAAAATTTCACGTTGGTGGTCGATTTCCCCAATTTTCCTCGCCGGACAACCGAAAATTCGCTTTTTCCGGCCCCCTCCAAAACAAAAACCCCGTCATTGAGGACGAGGGTTTCAATAAAATCATTTTAACTTTATGATCCGGCTGGGCGGACCTTTCTTGCCGTTCGCCACCCCAAAGGAGGCGTCATCCCTTATCCGGCAGCTCCGCTGCTGTCTTCCCCAAGCTGAATCAACTGCAACGGCGTCTTCGTCACCCCGATCTCATTCTCCACCAGCAACGCCACCAACTGCTCACCGTCCATCAGACCCACCGGCGTGGCGTCCGACCGCTCCGCCTCCTCCTTGGCTCCCTTGCTGAAATCACTGGTCGTGATGATCAAGCCCTGTTCATGCGCCCCCAAACTTCCACGCACTTGCTGTACCACCGGCGACTGCACATTCTGTCTCCACCGCTTCACCTGAACCGCCAACCGGGTCCGAATCACATCCCCAACCACCAGCGTCCCCCGTACGTCAATCCCGCCATCATTGGATCGGCTCGTCACCTCCACCTCCTCGAATCCGATTGCCGCCAGCAATCGCCCCACCAGTTCCTCGAACTCAGTGGGTGGCATCTCTTTGACCAACTTCAAAAGCTCTTGTCGCGCCTTCCGGTTCGCCTCCTCCACCTGATAGCCCAGCCCCTTGGCCTGCCACTTGGTCAGGGTAATCATGCCCTTGCCCAGCACCATGAAACGCGGCTGGTCCCCACGTCCCTTCCGCCGTTTGCATTCCGTTAGCACCTGGGCGTACAAAGTAGCCTCCGGTGTCTTCCCCTCCGTATTCAACAGACCCCGCTCCAGCGCCTCAAGTGTAATGTCCCGGTAATGCCTCGGATTCCCGCCCGAGTCCTCCAGTACCCGCTCCGTGGCATCTGTAAACGACAGGGCTCCCGCCGCTTTGACGCGCCGCCGTCCCGCCGTTTTCCGCTTCTCCGGCACAACCAGCGTTTCTGTCGAAGAGTCCGCGATTATCACCCCTGAATTCAATCCAAACACCCCGCGTCCCTCCCTCCGAAAGTCCGATGCCGCTCCCTTTTTCTTGATATCCACCGCCAACTGCGCGTTGATCGTCGCATCCGGTGTCTTCCCGCTCGTCTGCCAAAGCCCTGAGTCCAAGGCCCTCCGCGTGATCTCCTGATAATGAAGCGGCTCCCCCGCGTCCTGAAGCACCTTCAACGCGGCGGAAATCGCAGATTTACGGGTTCTTTTTTTCATAGGTGCCTTGTAGCGCTTATTTGTTCCCTTTTGCGCGGTTGTGGGTTTTGCATAGCAACTGACAATTCTTTATATCCGTTGCGCCACCTTTGCTCCAAGCCGCAACATGATCAGCATCCATTTCTGAAAGCTTCCAGATTTTGGTCTTGTTGGCGTCAGGTCCAAGTACGCAAAGAGGACAGTTCGATACACCTTTTTTTTCCGCTGTATTGGTTTGTGTCTTATAGACGGTTTTCTTGGTTGCTTCGTCAAACACCCGAACATCCAATAATTTTGGATCTGCACAACCTCCAAGAATAAACTCGAAAATGCCTCTCCGGTTATTCACGTACGGGTCTCCATAGAGCCTTTGAACTTCAGAGGAAACTTTCGCTGGGTTGTACGATTGCTTGTGATACTCTTCGTACAGGCGACCCCATTCAAGTCCGCGCATCTCGCTTACCACATCGGTAAAGACAGTGGATACCCAATCGATCACGCTGTTGAAATATCTATTTAATTCATTGATATTCTCATCAAAGCGATGCTTGCTCATATACTCGCCGATATTGCCCTTGCTTACCCAATCCAGTGCGCGCTCCAAGAAATCCTGGCGGTTGGCAGAACCTTTGACATACGCACTCCACTTTTGGATGTTGGCGTTTTGGCTATTGCTGAACTCCTCTTTACCCAGCGTGACAAAAGGTCCGGAATAAACGGCATTTAATAATTCCTGATTATTCAGAGGAATCCCGGCAATATTGATTGTTTTAAACCATTCTTTTATTTCACTTTCTGAACCTTCACATTCGTAGATAAGCAATTTTGTATCAAATATTTTCGTCTTTTTGTCTTCTGCCATACTGCTGAAATACTGTGGATTTCCATCACCTCCGCGTATGGCAAATTTGTCAGTGACAAATCGACCCACGCTTGTAATTCGTTGCTGTCCGTCCAAAACCTCCAGAATTTCCTCGGAAACCTTGTTGAAATAAATCAAACCAAGCGGGTATCCTTTGAGTATCGAATCAATAACCGCAATCTCTTTCATGCCGCCATTATCGGCGTAAATATAGCAACGCTGATACTCTGGTTGGATCGTGAGTCTGCCTGACAAACCGAAAAGTCCCTTGCCTTGCATTTCGTTGTAAACAAATCCAGCACAAATTTCTTTAACTGTAATTTTAGTTCTAAGAGTCGTAATCATGATTATGCCTTCTTGGACTTGATAACAATTCTGTCGTAAAGCCGTTTGTACGTGCCGTCGTCGTTTGAAATGTAAAACCGTGGTCCACCCTGCGTAAAAGTACCTTTTTCTGCGATAGAGGACATTGGTTGAGCGAGCGTAAGGCTTATGCCAACGATTTCAAATTGATCAGGGTTGTATTTGTCCAGAAACGAAATTGGCACGCCCATTTGGCCAGTATAATCACTCGGGATCGCGTCCGTAAATGGTACTTCGATAGCATCATAATTAACGTATGTATCATAATTCCTTCTGCCTTGTATATTTTTATGTTTGCTGTATTTTAAATTATCCTTCATTGTCATGAGCGGCAAAGGCTGATGGCGTCTTCCATGGTCGAGGTTGGTGAACCAGCACGAGTTCCCTAATCTTGTGTAGTTGCCCACGTAACCTAGACGAGCGGCCTTTTGTCTGTCACTCTCGGCAATCTCCAAGCTATTAGGCACGGCAAAAACCATGTCACTCCCGTTACCCGTCGCTCCTAACCAGAGCCTATTTTCCTTTATCAAAGGAAATATTTCTTTATATGTGATAGCATTCATGCTGCCGATAATTACAAAATATTTGTTATAATCAACGAGCTGCTTGACATATTCTCGAAACAAGCTAAAAGGAGGATTCGTTACCACAATATCAGCTTGTTTAAGCAAATCCATTCATTGCTGCGGAAGTCCCCGTCGCCTTCAAGTGGCATCCATTCGTTTTTGCGTTTTTCTTTTAATTGTTGTGCAACATCTTTTAGATTGAACTCTCCGTCACCGTCTAAGTCATGAACTTCGTTGATGATGAATTTATTGGCAGTTGCTTTTGGTCGGCCTTTTCGCTTGTTAGGGGGTGTGGCATCAAAAATCAATTCTAGCTGAGTGTTGGCGATTGGTGACGGTTTATAGCTAGTGGTGATAAGCTGTTTCAGGCCGAGTTTCTTGAAGTTAAGTACAAAATAGCGGAAGAAATTACTCTCATATGGATCGTCGCAGTTGCAATAAACAACCTTGTTTCGAAAAGCGTCTGGATTGAATTCCAAATAAGCTTCAATCTCTCTCTGTATGTCAGCAAACTGCGTGTAGAACTCGTCGTTTTTCGCCTTTTTTGCACTTGTTAGATTCTTATTTGCCATGTTTTCTCCTGAAATTGTTGCGTTATGCGTCTTGTTATCAAGTCCACGTAACATCGAACCATTATGTTCGCACTCACCGCCAATTGCACGTCAATGCCCTCCTGCGTAACCCACGCTCAGGTTCTTTTCCTGTCAATGTTGGTTTAATGAATTGCATCATGATATACGTTTTTGCACGGATTTAAACGTCATGCAAGCACGAAAGCCTTGCCTTTGCCTAAATCACAGCCATCTCACCCCCATTTCGTCTTGAAAAATCCCCCCGAGGGCTCCGCCCGTAGGGTGGGGGGGCTTTTCCAAAACGAAATGGGGTTTTCCCACACCGATTCAGGCGCAATCCCTCATGACAGGCCCACGCCCTCTCCACCCACAGCGTCTCTCTCGGCCCTCGGCCTGTCCATCCACCGTGCAACCCTGTCCTTCCATCGTCCCCATGGCCCCCAAGCTCCCTGCCGCGTCCCTGCGTTCCCAGCCCCTCCGATCCGTCAGCTCCGCCCGATCCGTCCGACTCCCATTTCTGCATGGTGCCCAGTGAATATTTTTCGAAGTCTCTTGCGCTCATCGCAGTTTTGCGGATACAAATGGAACCATGGATATAACGACCTACACCGAATTCAACAAAGCCCTTGTCGCTCACGGGAAAACTGTACTCAAGGAACTCGGCCTCGCAGACCTCATACGAATTTCAAACTGGTCCGGCTCCCAGGCTTTATGGCTAAAAACACTCGCCAGATTCGATAAGCAGATTCAAAAAACCTATGGGGTCAAGGGCCTAAGCTTCCAAGTCGGAGGTAGGGACGACGGGCTCAATGAGCTGGAAACCATCACGAATTTCCACCGTCTCAAGTCCGAACCCCGCGTATCCCATTCCCTCGAAGCCGAAAAGTCCAAACTGGAAAGCAACATTCGCGCCGCATACAACAGCTCCGGCAACCTGGGGGACTTCCTGCGACAGCACGCGGTCCCGCCGAAGGGATCTCCCCATAGTGCAAGCGCCTCTCTCCAACCATCCATCACCATTTCAACACCCGCCTTTGTGGACGCGTACAGCGACATGTGCGCCCGCTATCTCCAGGAAAACCGCGAGGAATTCAAAGACTTCAACATCGGTGCCGCATTCGCGGGTGAAAGCTACAAAACCGCTGTCTTTCTTCGGGCCCTCGATATCCTGAACGCCGCCAAACTACGTCGCAAACACATCGGCTCAGGGAAAATCGCCTCAACGGTCTGCAGCATGATCGAAATCAACGAGGGGAAAGGGTGTCGGAACAACATGGTGCAATGGGAGGGCAAGCAGGGACCCCAAAGCCGGTCGCACAGACAAATGCTCGAAGCAATGGGCGACCCCGAACGACTGGAGAAACTCGAAACCCTGTTATACGACCTGTACTGCGAAGAGGGCGACGAAGTCCAAATCTTCGGGGACTTGGTCAGCCTTTTGGGCGCACGATATGACCTCCTGGCCTACCTGTTCTATCTGAAAGACCCAAACCGCTTCCTTCCGATTTCACCGACGAATTTCGAGATAGCCTTCCATCAACTGGGAATCCCGCTCCAGCTTTCGGGCCTTTGTTCCTGGGAAAACTATCGAGAATACCTCGCCCGCATCCGTGCGGTACAACACAGACTCACGGCGTATGGCCATCCGGGGTGTCAGTTGATCGACGCCCATACCTTTTGCTGGATGCTGGCCAAACTCACGCCGTTGGACGGTGCATACCCAACAATCACACCGGTTTACCTGAAGGGGGACGCACAGTCCGCCCCGGCCAAAGCCACGCCGCCGAGCGACAGAACCTCGGTGACCCTCAAAACGCCGGAAGACTTTTTGAACGACCAAAAACGCCGAAACCAACTCGGAGGCAAATCCGAATCCACCGTCTACAATGCCGAAGTCGCCAACCTGAAGGCTGCGGGACGCGGGGACCTTGCAACCAAAGTCAAACCCGTGAGTGACAATATCGGACTGGGCTACGACATCGAGTCCTTTCATCCCGACGGAAACCCAAAACGAATCGAAGTCAAAACCGCCTCCGTATCCGGGGATGTCTGGCAATTTTATCTTTCCGAAAACGAGTTGGAAAAAGCCACCCGCATTGACGGTTACGTGTTCGCATTGGTCCGGAACCCCGAATCCCAAAACCCGAAGATCTGGGAATTCGACGGCCCCGACATCGAAAAAGCGACCCTGCGCCCCACCACCTACCACGTTTCAGTCATTCGAGCGGAATAACCCGTCACTCCTTCAACCAATCGGAACAGCCAAAAGCCACCACGACGCGCCAAACCACCGCGTCAGTTGCCCACGAGCAACGTCTGGCCGACCTTGACCCTGTAAAGAGACATATCTCAAAGGCCAGACGGTGCTCCTGTGCAACTCTGACAAAAGAACTATACCGACTTGGACCCGTCCCAAGTGCGAGGGACCCAGCCCGCATCTCCCCACGGGAACGCCAATCCCCGCATAAGCCGGGGCAGGGGAACAAAGGACCGCCAATCGCCGAATTGGCCTGGGCACAAGGGGTCTTCCCTTCAAAGTTCGACGTTGGAAGTTTGCCTGCCCGCCGAAGCTCGGCAGAGCGTAGGAGGGTTCAACGTTCGCTTTTCCCGCAATCCCCGCAACCCCTGCGCAGCGAAGCCGCAACCCCTGCTATCCCCGTCACAAAACATGGGTGTGGCGCGTCCCGCGCCGGGCACTCCTCAGAACCATCTGCCACCTCCAAACCCAACCCCCGGGAACGCGGGCATCCTGCCCGCTGCCCCAACAGGAACGTTTATCACATCATTAGGGTAGGGGTCTCCACCTCCGACAAGCAACAGTGGCATATTGTCCCTGCCGCCCCACCGCTCCGTACAACCCGGTCTGCAGCCAAACATTTCCAAGTGCATGTTTACTTCAAAATCACTTCCACAATGCTATGAATACCCCAAGCTGTAACAAGAGGCAAAGTGATCAACACCATCAGCAAACAAAATAGAATGGGTCCTTCCAAGTATTTCATTTTTGTTTGAACAGGCTCTTTTTCTCCAGCTTTCATCGTGAGCGAGATCAACCATAAGAAAAAAAAGTAGATGCCGATACCAGCAATAAGCCCCATTACCGCAATCCCTCCTCGCGCTAATAGCGTTTGATTTTTAGCCGCAATGATTGCGCCTATGGCCCCTCCTAAAGGAGTTGTAACTACATTCAGTTCGAATATATTCATTTGGGAGACTCAACGTCTCAGTCCGCCGGACCCGACGGAGGAGGGTTCGGTGGGGCTGGTTGTTAAAGGGTGCAGTCGAAAGCTCCGCTAAGCGGAGCTTTCGCTACACCCTTAGTTGTTCGGCATTGGTTTTCGTGTAATCAGTCATTAAATGGGCAGATTTCGTTCCGTACGTTTTCAAAGTGATGAGGTCTACAAAAAACACTAAATTTTATGGTGCCACGGACACAGCCTTCCCGTCCGCATTTGCTGCCGATAAGCTCCGGCCCAAGAGAGTCGTAGAACTCGCGCTGTATACCTCTGACGATCTGCTCTGCTTGGATTTTCCTATTTTGAAGTTCATCATTTGAAACCGGTGGACCCTGTCCGTACTTCCATGGTTCCTGTTCGATCTCATTGTAGTTACCATTAGCCAAAAGTAGCCACAAACGTAACGATTCATCTCGGCTTACATTTTCTTGATATCGAGGGTCCGTCTCCTCCTCCATGTTTTCCCACACTACAACGCCTTTTTCGGAAACTGTGAGCGTCCATCCAAAATCATCGGAGAGCCATGTGTCAGGATGCTCTTGATCAGGGGTGTCAAGCTCCTGAATGATTTCGCGCATCCGTGCTTCCGATGGATTATCCTCGGAACTACCCCAGCGTGTTTGTACATAGTAGCTCATGAGATTTTTCCTGCCGAACGTTTTAAACCACCGGACCGAGTACTCTCGGTTCGGTGGGTTTTATTGTTATCCTATCAGAGGTTTTAAGTACGTTTAATTTTTTCAGAGAAAGTTTCATATCGATTCTGATGAACGGATCCCGCCATGCGTGATCTGGGTGGTTGCTATTTTTAAAATTCTTGATTTTATTATAACCTTTTTCGCCACTATATGATTACTGGTCAACTTGCGTTTTTTGTTGCTTGATCAAGAGCTTGCCCAAGGTGCTGGTGCAGTATCCGCTCCGCGTTTTGGTTTCCATTTGCGATGGCGACCGCTTGTGACCAAACCAACCCATCTGCCAAAACTAAGTCGGCTATTTTATCGGCGGAAAGATTTGGACAATTACCTTGCTCGTATTTGCATACTGGCATGTTATCATCGAAGCCTTCTCTGGAGACAGCTAAATCAATTTCTACATATGAACGTATAGGGTCGTAGGTTACTGTCGTATCAATCGTATATTTATAACCAGCGATCTTGTTTTTTTGAAATGCTAGTTCAATTTGGATATGTGCATTATCTGGCATGGTTCTATTCTCTTCTTTAGGGGATAACATTATGATTAAGCAACGTGTTGTTTTTGACTCTCTGTCGGTTTCGGGGCGGATTGTTACAGATGGCCGTGTAAAACCCTGCCTTCTGCACAATTTGGTGTTGTTTAATATGCTTGGATGCAAGTGGATCTTAAACAACACTCACCGAGTCGACACATTACCTTTGGGTCAGCCTGTTGGGATTCAGACCTCAATTTAAGAGCCTAAATTGGCAAAACGGATCGCAGATTCAAATGC
>JAFIGC010000008.1 GCA_020831635.1 Verrucomicrobiota bacterium
AGCGAAAGGGATTGTCGGGAATCGAGGCATACCCATGCGGTCTGTCGAGTATTCCAGACAATCCCTTGCAGCCCATGAGATTGTGCGGATTCACAGCAAAGATCTCACGGTTTCAGGTAAAGATCAACGGTGTAGAATGTCCTCCACCATTGTATAAACGATACTGCGGTGCTGGGCAAAGATGCAACGGATGACGGGTCCGCTTGAGGAAGTCCTCACCTGAAAGATCACGCGGTGAGCCCCGACGCGGAGCCGCTGGTAATCCGTTAAAACGCCCTCCAGATTCCGAATGTCCCCATGAAGGCGTTCAAGTTTTCGGATCGCCAGACGCAGAGAACCACGCGGCGCGGGGGGCAGGCCTTTCACGTAGGCAATGACCTGATCGGACACTTCAATCCTCATCGTCCAGCGCATCCACGGAATGAAAATTCAGCTCCCCGCGTTCATAAGCCCGGATCTGCGCCATGGTTTCCGGCTGGGACAGAAGCTCCATGGTCTCCACGATGGCATCCATCCGCACTTTGGAAACCACATAGGCCACGGTTTCCTGATGCCGGGTAATCGGGATCATCCCCACGGAAGCGCTTTCCCTGACCATGGCGGGAAATTGCTGTTGCGCCTGTGTGATGGTATACGTAGTTTTCATACAAAAACTATGTGGAATTTTTTCAGAAAGTCAAGTTCGATAAGTTCACCAACCCCCAGAGAAACATACCGATGCCGATGAGGGGCAGGAGCCAGAGCAAGAGTTGCTCGACGGCATCGAGGGAGATGTGCTCGACCCCCGCGTCGTCGGGATTGTTTGGATTGTAGTGCACATCAACGGTTTGCCCCCGGCGGAGGGTTTGCCAACTCGCGCCGGTATCTGAAACGACGCGGTGTTGCACCCCCTCGACTTCAAAGACCACCACCGGGTGGCGGGTGGGGACGCGGTGACGCCCCAAATCCATCCCCACGTTTGATGCGGAACGCGTTTCCTCGTCCACCACCTCACCCCGCGTGCGGACGGTGCGCCGTCGCTTGAGCTTGGCCGTCTCCCACTTGGCGTGGAGGGGATAACAAAGGAGCACCAACCCGATCAGTGCGAAGAAGGGGTATTGGGGATCTTTGAGGAGGGCGTCTTTCCAATGTTCCATACAAGATACTCACGAATCTTTCCTGAATCCATGAGATCTTTCAAGGCATTTCAGCGCCAATGTCAATTGAAATTATGATGCTTTTACGCAGCGCAACCAGCGTCCGCCATCTCGGGGGACGGGGATGGGTGCGGACAAATCGACGGGGGTTTCGTCGAGGACATCGATGACTTCGCGGTAGGCGTGGGGGAGTTTTTCGAAACGCAGTTCGCTGGCATCCCCTTGGTTGACGAGAAAATAGTGATCGGCTCCAGGGGCGGCGAGGCGGAAAGCCCAGGGTTGGCCGCTACACAGGAACCAGGGTTCGCGTCCACCGAGCAAATGACGGGCCAGCAAATCCTGCCAAACCTGGTTGCCGGGTTTTTTGCAGGCGCGGGCCGCTTCCCATCCCAGAATCACGGCACTGCCTTCGCCGATTTTGTTTTCGGTGACGGCGGGGGCGCCATGGCCGTATGTGGCCACCACCTTGGCGGTGGTGGGAATGAGATCGGCGGTGTAGCCATGAATGGAGTCGCCGTCCACGGTATGGCAAACGTTGTTACCCGAATATTGCAGATCGGAAAGTTCCACGCCGAAGAGTTTTTCGAAGTCGGTGCCGGCGGCGGTGCGCATGACGCGTCCGCGTTCGGTGTAACAGCCGACGGGCATGTCCGCGACCACCCGTCCGCCCTGTTGCACGTATTCACGGAGAATGGGCAACAAGTCGGTATTCAACCCGAGGAAACCGGGCAGATAGATGATCGGATACCGGGAGGCCAGTCCTTCGCGGAGATTCATGGCGGTGACATATTCGTAAGGAATGGAGGCGTCGATACAGGTCCGGGACGCGCCAATCCGCGCTTCTACGGGAAAATGTTTGAAGACGGTGCGGTTGAATTCGCTCATGGCCGCCCAGATGGCTTCGTTGTCCCAGTCCACGAGGATGCCCACCATGGGCTCTTTGTGGGCCTGCCAGATTTCGTCGCGCCACTTGTTTGCGGCTTTGGCAATGCGCCCCACGTGCCGGGTGCGCTCGCAGACTTTTTCATTTCGGTCCAATAGCGCGTATTCGCCGGCCTCGACGCCCGCAAAGCGCGCGTTCCAGGACCAAAGTCCGGCGCCTTTGCAACCGGCGGCGAGATAACTGAACAGCAACTGGGTCATCACCCCCGCATCCACGGTATACCCGGGCTGTTTGTCGCGGGCGGGCGGATACAACGGCGCGTTGGACCCGGAAGTCTGCTGGGGTCCGCCGGTGGACTCCCACGGCGCGGTCCATCCGCCTTTGTTGAGGTCCACGACAAAAGAGGCCTGCATGTACACTGGGCGGGCGACTTCGAAGTCGGTCTCCTCGAAGTGCCAGCACAAGTGAATGGAGGGATAGAAGGACCCGCAGTCTTTCATGGACCGGGCAATGCCTTCCATGTCGGTGCCGCGGCTGGCAAAGGGAAGGAAAAGCCCCATTTCCCCGCCGGAACGATGGGGTTCGTGCACATCGCGCTCCTTTGCGAGTTGGGTGGTGGCGAGCACGTCCCGGTTTTTCAAATCCGCCTTGAACCGCAAGACGTCGCGCACGCGGCCATAATCCCGTTTCTGGGAGCACTGTTTGTAGTTTCGCACTTGTTCCCAATTCTCAAAGCCCCTGCCGGGGTCTTTGGAAGCATGCACGGGAAACACATCAATGTTCCAAGCCTGATTCAGTCGTTCGAGATCGTTGTCATAATGCTTTTGCAACCAGTCCACGAATTCATCCAACGCCCATTCGGGCAATTCGGCATTGGCGCCGTAAGCGCCGGCCACGGACTTGCCATCCTGCTTGAACATGCCCTCCTGCGCCTCCGGATTCAGCTTCAATTTCGGACGTCCGATGCGCTTTTCGAGAACCCCGCGCTGATAGTCGCGCATGGCCGGGTGTTCGTGAATTTCCTTGCGGGACAAGTTGGGGTCGATGCCCAGTTTTTCGCAAAGGGCGGGGGTAATCGGCTCCCAACCGCCTTCGCCGTACCACCACGCCACCAAGCCCTCTTCCAAAGCCATGTTTTCCAGATCCGCATTGCTCCAGCGCGAGCAGGGCATGAATTGCTTGATGGCATTGAAGCCCAGCTCTTTCATGGTGCGGAAATGCCAGCGAATCTCCTCCTCGTCCATTTCATCGCGGGCGATGAGGACGGACCCAAACGGCATGGGGGCCAGGGCGCGGAATTCCCGCTGACGGGGGGCATCGTTGATGGCATCAAAGGCTTCGTGGCGGAAGTCGTGGGCGATGGATTCAATTTTCGGCATGGGATTATGAACTTTCAGAAAAGGTGGGTTTCAATTGCGAAAACACATTCTTACAAAAAAATGATAGAAAGACTAGCAAAAATCTCATATGTGCTTATCGCAATGATCTGAATAGCCACCCCGAGGCACCCCGCTCAAAATCATTTAGTCGTTGCCAGACTACCGGGTTTTGTGCATACTGAACCTCCACTCGTTTTAGATTTCCCCATGCAAAAACATCAGATTTCCATTTTATTGATCGCGTTTGGCGTCCTGGCGATATTCTCCAACTGGGGGAAATTGGCCGATTATACCGAGGCCCAACTTCGACAGGAAAACGTCCGGCCCCGCAAGGTCTCCTACTGGACCAGTTCCGGCTCCCCGGAAGTGGAATTGAACATGGCCAACCAGTTCATGAAAGCGCACCCGGACATCATGGTGCAACCCAACTTTCGCGAAACCGGCGGTTTGCAGGACATTCTCTATATCAGTTTCCTCAGCGGAAACCCGCCCGATTACATGAACGCCCAGTTGCACGAACTCCGTCAATACGCGCTGTTCGGCGGCATTCGCCCCTTTGACGACCTGCTGGAGGCCGAGGGCCCCGAATATTTCGACCAATTTCTCGATGGACGCGGTCGGGTGTACCGCTTTGAAACCAACCCCAGCGACCGCCTCTTTGCGCGTGACGAGAACGGCAACTTCCTGCACCCCAAGGAAGCGGCCCGCTTGCTGAACCTCTCCGGCCGGGCCGTGGGGTTGCGTGACGTCACCCTTCCCGACACGCTGACCTACAACAAACGGGTTTTCCGCGAAGCGGCGGCCATGTTTCCGGAGGCGGGACTTGTCGATGCAAACGGAGAACCGGTGCCGCCCCGCACTTGGCTGGAGTTCTACGAAGCCGCCCGGGTGATCAGTGAATATGGGCGCCGGGCCGCCGAAGCCCGCGGACAAAGCCAACCGCTGACCTACGGGGTGGTGCTGCAGGGACAACGGACCAACGACCTCATGCGCGGCATCCGCCCGCTGGCTCAGCGCGCGGGCAGCATGGCCTTTGACTTCACCGGCGACACCAACCGAATCCAACAACATTTTGATTTGAACACCCCCGCCGGCAGAGCCGCCGCCGAACGCTATCAGGATCGTCCGGTGGGCTATTTCGAGTACGATCACCCCGCCTATATCGCGTCCTTCGCCCTCCTCTTGCAAATGCGACGGGACGGGTTCGTCCTGCCCGGTCTTGAGGCCCGCCACTACGAAGACGTGCGCACCGCCCTGGCCACCGGCCAGGCGGGCATGTTGCTGGACGGCTGGCACGCAGCCCTCATCGGCGTGGAACGCGTCCCGTGGGCCGCCGAGGACATCGGCAGTGCCCCCATTCCCGTTCCCTATCCCAATGTCGACGAAATGGCAGGCGTCACCGAAGAGGAAATCCAACGACAAAAACAGGAAGTCGAACGCCTGCTGTCTTTGGACGAATTGGGCATTTCCCTGCCCCCCGGCAACAAATTGCCCCGGGGCACGGGTGTCGGCGTCAGCTTTTTCACCAGTCTGGCCCGTGATCCGGCGGCGGCTTGGGAATGGATGCACTACGGCGTGAAAGATCCCGATGTGGTGCAAACCAACACCCGCCGCGGCAGCACCCCCTTGGTGCAGGTGGCCATGGAAAATCTCGGGGACCGCGACTGGTTCCCGTATGCGTACCAGCCCCAAGTGTACGACATCATCAGCCATGAAACCGAAATGTGGCCCAACCCCGCCCAACACGGCCCCGTCCCCGTGTCCAGCGACCAGGAAATTTTCTTCCGCCTCTTCCACAGCCAAGATCCCCGCCCCCTCGTGGAAGTGCTTCGCGAAGCGCAAAACGATCTGGCCCGCTTCACCGATGCCGCCAACGAAGATCTGGCCCGGCGCATCGCCGACGGCATCACCCGCCCGGAAAGTTGGACCTTCCCCACCTTCACCCCCAACACCGCCGCACGGTATTTCGACATGCAGCAGGATCAGGGCGAAAACCCGGAAATCCAAGCGGAACTCGCCCAATTGCGTTCCGAACTGGTCGCCCAAGCCGCCGATACCCCCCGACTTTCCAATTTGCTGGATGCCGAAAAAAACAATTTGCGAGAAGACCTGTGGAAATACGAATCCCCCACCAACGCCTGGGTGGTGCTCTGGGTGCCGTCGCTGATGTTGTTCACCATTTGTCTCTGGTTCGTGGTCAACGCCCTCCGCAACCGCAGACGTCGAAAGGAATGGTGGAAAGAAACCCGGCAAGGCGCCCGGGGAAGTTGGCAAGCCTACCTGTTTGTCCTCCCGGGGATGGCCCTGTTGTTTTTCTTTGCCATTTATCCCTCCCTGTATCAGTTTGTCATCGCCATGCATCGCGGGGACGGACTGGGGGCCATGCAACCGGTCGGCTTTGACAATTTCGCCCGGATTTTAAACCCCAACCACCCTCGCTTCGACGCGGTCTTTTGGAACACCGTGATACCCAACACCCTGATTTTCATGATCGGGGTCACGTCCGCACAGGTGATTTTGGGGCTGATGATCGCCACCCTGCTCAACTTGCCCCTGAAGTCGAATTCGATTTACCGGGTGCTCTTTTTCATCCCCTTGGTCACCTCCCTGGCCGTGGTCAGCGTGATTTTCATCGGACTGCTCAAAGGCGAGGACTCCGGGGTCAATCAGTTCCTCATTTCCGTGGGCTGGGAAAATCTGCCCTACCGACTGGGTCTGGTGACCGAACCGGGGCAGATGATCAACTGGCTGGGCGAAAAAACCGGACTCGGGGCGGTCATGTTCGTGGCCGCTTGGCACGGCATGCCCTACAACATCATTTTGCTGCTCGCGGGCCTGCAATCCATCAGTCCCGATTTGTATGAAGCCGCCCGGGTGGATGGCGCCAGCGCCTGGCAACGTTTCCGCCACGTCACCATCCCCGAAATATTACCCATTCTCATTATCATCACTTTCCAAGCCTTCATTGGCGCCGCCAAGGCGTTCAGCGTAGTCTTCGTGCTCACCGAGGGCGGCATCAACCATAGCAGCGAACTTGTGGCCACCTACATCTTCCGATGGGGCTTCATGCGTCCGGCCGGACGGGATGCCGACCTCGGCTACGCCTCCGCGCTGGGCATCGTGTATTCCGTCCTGCTCGCGGCCCTCACTTTGACCAATGTCATCATCATCGCCCGAAGATGGAAGCGACGACTCGACGCCGAACACGCCGCCATCAAGGAGGAAGGACAATGAAAAAGCGCAAAACCTCGCTGAAAGATTTCATTCGCTACAAGAGCCCGTTGCTTTTCGTACATGTGCTCCTGATTGTCTTGGGGCTGCTCAACCTCTATCCATTCGTGTGGATGTTGGGCACCAGCATGAAGGCCGAAGCCGAAGCCTCCTCCGACCGCATGTCCCCCATTCCCCGCCCGAAATTCATGCTCGTGGATGAATTTGACTTGCACGAAGCCGTGCCCCTCCCCCTCGCGCCCGGCCTCCGCGAGGCCGAAGGCTTTACCTACGAGCGCCTGCTGGGGAATCTGCGCTCCAAATTGCGTCTCATCGACCGGCTGCAACGGCGTGCAGACGAAGAGGGCGCCTACACCCACCCCATCGCCTACTCCGGTCTCGCGCGCGTGGATGTCGACGAGGCCCAGGTGCAACTCAATCACTTGGTCGACGTCGGCCTGCTGGTCCGGGACGGAGAACGGGACACCCCCGAAGGCCCCCTGCCCCGCTACCGACTCGCCCCCGGCGCGGAAGGCATCGTCCACCGCGACATGCTGCCCCGACAGGTACTGACCCTGATCAACCTGCACGAGGAAAACCGACGCCGGGCCACCACCCGCTCCGCCTATGCGGCCGACCGCATCAGCGCCACCGAATACAATTCCCACTTCGGCTTGTCCGACATGGAAAAAGCCGAAGTCGAACTCAAACAAATGATGGAAGCGGGTTGGGTGACCGACGGCACCTGGCAGGTCATGAACTATTGGGTGGTCCTCAAAGGCGAAAACCACATTCTCAACTTCCTCACCACCGTCCTCCTCACCTGCGTGGTGGTGCTCGGAACCATCTTCACCTCCTCCATGCTCGGCTATGCCCTGGCGCGCATGCGGTTTCCCGGACGCTTCTGGATACTCGGGGTCATGATTTTCTCCAGCATTCTACCTTCGGAAGCCCGCATGATTCCCATCTTCAAGATGCTGCTCGCCCTGAACGGCTTGGAAAACCTCTGGGGACTCAGCACCTGGCTCATCAGTTTCGGAGTGGGCAACGCACTGCTCATGGCCGGATTTTTCCTGACCCTGCCCAAAGAGGTGGGCGAAGCCGCCGAAGTGGACGGCGCGGGCGTGTTCCGCACCTTCTTCGACATCATGCTTCCCATGGCCCAACCCATCGTCATGACCGTGGGAATGTTCGCATTCCTCACCGCCTGGAACGAGTTCCTGGTGCCCCTGTTGTGCACCATCAGCCGACCCTCCATGCAACCGCTGGCCGTGGCCGTGTACAACTTCCAAGCCGGACATCCCGGAAAATGGCATCAAATCAATGCCGCCGCCTCCATCATGGTCCTGCCCGTAATCCTCGGATTCCTCTGCGTCCAGAAACACGTCGTCAAGAGCATCGCCGTCGGCGCCGTGAAGGGGTGAGTTCAGACCGAAACAAAGAGACTCTGGCGTTAAAAATCACGGGTGAAATCCTCATGGATGGTGGTGCCGGTCTGGATTTGACCGGTTTCATCGGTGACGCGCAGCGGCCAGAGCAGAAAACGGTTCATGTTTTCCCCTTTCACCCCGTTGTACGGTCCCCGGAACGGCAAGGGGTTCCCCTCTCCTTTCAGATCATCCTCAAAAACCATGGATTGGAACGGACCGGGCAAGGGGCGCGCTTTTGGCATCGGCGTCCCAAAAAAATCCCGCTCGATGCCATCCACGACCCCGTCCACTACCTCGGTCTTGATTTCGACAATCCGGGAGTCGATGATCAAATCCAAATTCATCGAACGGGTGGAAAGCATGGGACGGAGCAAGTGCAGGTAGAGGCTGTTCCGATCTTGGCCGGTCTGTTCACGCCACTCGGCCAAGGACAAGAAAAGGGGCTCGGTGGGATCGGGGGTCTGCCGCCCTTTGTTGGTGTTCAGCAGGAAGACGGGCGGGTCCATGGGCATGGCATGACTTTCTTGGGTCAATAGATCATAAGGGCCCGCCAAAAGGTTGCCATCGGAGATATTGCCGGTTGACCGATCGGATTCCAGTGGCAAACTGAGGGTTCCCCTATGATTTCCGAGCATGATGTTGTTGACAATCCGCCAGTTCGACGCGGACACCTCTCCTGAGCGGCCATCGGCTTTCCGAACCTTGCGGTCCGTGGCCACGTGGAGCCAAAGCCCGAAATTGGCATTGAAAAACAGCAGGTTGTGCGCGAAAACAACCCCGGCGGCGTCGTGGCTGTAGACGCCATCCCCGCCCAGGGACGAGGTGGCCCGGGTAAAGGCGATGATGTTGTTGTCCACCAAGAGGGGGCCATACCCCATTTCGATAAAGATCGCGGCTCCCTGGTTGGAAATCAGCACGTTTCGGGTGACCCGGCTGTTATGCCAGACGTTGTCCAGCCAGATGCCGCTGGTGTCGTTGTCGCGGATCAGGTTCCCCTCGATCAAACTGTCAGTGAAAAAGTGGAATTTCATGGCCGCGGTTTCCGGGGCGGTGAACCCGAGTCGGTTGTTGCGTTCCAGCACATTGCCGATAATCCGGGTATTGCGGGCGCGGTATCCCACGATCCCGGCGGCGCCATTGTCAGAAATGACGTTGTTTCGGATCAGATGGTGGCCACTCCCACGGGGTTCGGCCTGATCCAAGCCGTCGGCATCCTGTCGGCCTTCCGAACCGCAATCGATCCCCACGGTTTTTGCAAAACGAACCACATTGTTTTCGATGACCCAGTGATGTCCGCCGCGGGTTCCCAGCGCGCCCGCCTGGGGCGTGTCCGTGACCCAGAATCCCCGGGGGAAATCATTCGCGCAATGCTCCAGGATAAAGCCCCGAACCGTGATATGCCCCAAGCCCCTCTTGAAGGGGGCGAATATCCGGTTTCGCACCGTCAATTCCACCTCCCGGGTTTCCAAGGGTACCGAAGAAGCCGGAGGATGCACCAACAAGGCCGTTCCCTCTTCCACCGCCATCCAACTGCCGGGCAGGGCATAGATGTCGGCGGCGCGGTCCAACTCCAGCAGAGACGCCCCCTCGACGAAAACCTGCCCCAGGGTTTTCCGACCAGGGCTGCTGTTGAGGGCGCTGGCGTACGGGTTGAACGCGTCAACCAGTTCCGGGTCCAAGCGCGCGAAATACACCCCGGGGAAATCCGGGATCGCTTCCCAATCCGGATGCCACGGTTCCGATCCGCGAAGGATCACCCGTTCCCCGGGGGCGGCCTCGTACACGATGGGTTTGCCCGCCTCACCTCCCCGCTTCGGGGCCACCCGTTCCCGGTAAATGCCACCATGAACCACGACCCGGTCTCCGGGTTCGGCCAAGTCTGCGGCCGGACCAATGCTGCGAAAAGGCCGATCCGGACTTCCGGGATTCGCATCATCGGCATGTGGATGGTTTTGATTGACCACCAGGGTTTTGGTTCGGGCGATAGGAGGGGGGGGAATCGACATCAGAAGGATCACCGAGGGAAATGGATGGATAAGGCTGCGGAAAAATATTCTGCGCTTGGGCGCAGTCTGTTTCGGGTTACGTTTGACTTGAATCCGTGAGCTATTTGCAAACATCAACAATGATATTAACGTTAACATCAAAAAAGAACAGCCTTAAAATGCATGGAAATACGTCTTGAGTGCGTTCCCGATGGCCAAAAATGCCTCCGGAGAGATCCGGTTCTTTTCATAGGCCTGAAGCCGTGAGATCTTGGCTGTGAATCCGCATTTTTACAAATTCAAGGGGCTTTTCAAAGGGACGCGGTCCGACATCCTAATCATCCACCTGGGTGAAGTGGGCGGGAGGATCGAAACGGGCCAGGTTGGCGTCCCGGTCATAGTCCAGCAAACGCCGTCGCTCTTCCACCCACCAGTGCTGGATCACCACGGGTTCCCAGCCCTGCACAACCCGGCCCCCACTGATCACCGCCCGGCCTTCCCCTCGAACCGTCAGATGCGAATGGCAAGCATCCTGCGCGACCATCTCTTCAAGCCAATGCACCCCCTCCCCCAGCCGGATCTCCACCGGCTGATTCTCAGGATTGGTCCGCTCCCGCGCCGCGGCCAGTGCCTCGGAAAGCGTGTAAAGTCCCCCTTCCTTTGAAGGTCGATATGATAACAATTCAAAGTAGAAAGAGAAGGCGTTTCCATGTATCTCATCCTAAAAATGCAGTGAACGTTCTCATTATCCTTGTGGGTCTGAAATCACAATTCTAAAAAGAAAATCCGATGTTCGAACACCCCCCCCCCAACGCGCAGCTCACAAAAGGCGAATCGGGAAGAAAAGACGGATTGAGAAAAAGAGAATGCAGGGGAGAAATTTCATAAAATACCGGGGATCAGGGCACCCGTAGAATCCAACGGGAGATATACATGGACGGAAGGTAAGCGAGGATGTAAACGACGAGCCATCCGGACAGCAGCGGAGGAAAGGTGAAGCGTTCCACCGGCTGCCAGAAGACATCCCCGCCCCGTTCGAGGCTGCGGGCATAACCGACCCGCATTTCAATCAGCGGGGTCTCCCCCTTTCCTGAAATGACCTGCATGGGAGGACGGCTTGGATCCAAAATCTCTCGCGGCTCGGGAGGGGATGCGGGCCCCAAAACCACCGCGGATGCCAGTTCCTCACCGGTGGCCGTCCGCAGGCGGATCGGAAAACGGCCTTCCACCTCCTCGGGTGGATAGACAATCCATGCCATTTCCATGGGCGAGAGCCCCCGGTCGAGAAAACCGCGCAAATCCGCGAGCATCGCCTCGCGGGCCTGCATGGCCGCGGCCTGCTCCTCCCAAGTGCTCAAATGCGAAAAATCGCTCCGCCGACTCCAGCGGCGGTGAAGGGCCTCCAAGGTGGCGCGAACCGGGGGATTGGCTCGGGTCACACCCTCCGCCACCATCCAATTTTCCGGCAGGCCTTCAAGATCAACCGTCCCGGTGTATTCGCCGTCCACCGTTGCCGACACATAGACGGTGGACTGGGCGGGAGCGTTGCGCCAGATGGGTTCGACCCGTTCGGGGAACCAGAAAAACACCAGCAACATCGGCCCCAACAAGACCGCCAAGGGCACAAAGGAGGCCATGAGGTTGCGGTGGGTCACCTTGGAGGACAGGGCCGCGGCCTCTTTGCGGTGGGGATGGTCCGCGGGCAGGGGTTTCACATAAGCCCGCAGGCCTTTCACCCGCTTCATGGCCTCGCGCAAGCGGGGCGTATCGGTCAAAAGCCGCTGACCTGCCATGCAAAGAAAGCCAAAAAAGACCGCAGTGAACGCAACCATAAGCGGAGCGCCCAAACGCGCCACCAACGGCAGCAGCAGATGATCAATGATTCGGGTGACCGGCAACTGAACCCAGGTTTCTGGCAATGCGTAATAGACTGCGAAAAAGAAAACCCAGATGAGCAAAAAGCGATCCCGCAGCGCCCCGGCTTTGAATTCCTTGGGCCCGGCGACGGGCGGAACCAACGCGCGGGGAATTTCCGCGCTTTCGTCATCCGCCCCCGGGTCATCCTCGTCTCCGGCGCCGCGAATCACCGCGCCGCGGCGCCCATCGACCCGAATTACCTCCCCTTCCGCGAACAGTCGGGTGGCATGGGGAATGACCACGGCGGGCAAGCCCATTTCACGGGCCACGACGGCTCCGTGTGACAGCGAGCCGCCACATTCCAACACCAGACCCGCCGCACCCACGAACAAGGGCGTCCAGTTGGGGTCGGTGCTGGGGCACACCAGCACATAGTCTTTGCCCAACTCCCCGGCTTTTTCGGGACTGTGTACGATACGCACCGGCCCCTCGCGGAAGCCGTCGCTGACCGCGAGCCCGGTCAGTCGGTCGCAGCCAACGATTTCAGGGGGTTCGCCGAGGGCGTCAAGGCTCTCGGCATCCAAAACGGCAGGCAGGTTGAACCGCGCCTCCGCCTCACGAATGCGGCGGCGCTGTTCAAGCAGATGCAGGGGGGCAAATCCGGTTAGCAAGGCGTCGTGGAGTTCCCCGCGCCTCAGCAGGCAGATATCGTCCGACACATCGAGTCGGCGGCGCACCTCCAGCACCAAGTCCCGCAGCAGGTCGTACCCCAGCATGAGGGCGTGTTTTCCGTCCTCGCGGAAACGGGCATAGCGGTGAACCAAGGCAATTCGGGTGTCCAACTCCTCCACGAGTTCGGGGGACAGCATGGCGGCGAGTTCATCACGACAGCGCTTGGCGGATTCGGCCTGAAGTTGGTGGCGCCGCATGGGCGGTTCTCCTTCCGCGAGGCGGCGAGCCATGTCCCGCACCTCTTCCGGACGCTCGCGCCAGCGGGGGACGGCGAGATCGAACTCCGACGGGGCGCGGTGCCCGAAGCGTGTCAGCCATTCTTTCAGTCGGGCCTCGTCTTTGCCGGCCTCGTAAAGCATCTGGGTGGATTGCAGGGTGAGGTCGGGGGGGCCGCCCCCGGACAGCTTGCGCAGGAGGGTTTCGGGGTCCTCATCCCAAATCTGCTGTTCCAGAAAATCACGAAGCTGTTGCAGGACTTGGGTGACGATCAGACTGGGGAGCAGGGTTTGCGGGGCAAATTCGTCCAGCACCCGCTTTTCGCGTTCGGCCCAAAGTTCCCGCCACTCCTTTACCGTCAACACCTGGAGGTCGCGCTGTTTTTCCTCTTTTACCCAAGCTTCGAATTCAGGCAACAGCTTGCTTTCGTAGGTACGGTCGAAATCAACGGCAAGTTTGTCCAGGATTTGGCTGACCGCCCCGAGGCGCTTGCCTACCTTGTACAGGTCCATGCGGGAGCCGGAAGGAATGGTGGGCGGTTCCTGGGAGGCCCCCGGGTTTCGGCGCAACAGATCCACATCGTATTGAAAGGGAAAGTTCTCGAAAAACATGTCCGAGGCCCGACTGAGATCCATGTGGATGCGCCCGGCAATCCGGTCGAGAAATCCCTCTCGGGTCACCTCGTCGGAGGGGACGAAGCCCACATGGCGATAGAGATTGCCGAAACCGCCGGCACCGCTCATAAATCGGGAAATGATGTCCCAGGAAAGCGGGGTGGGATGCGGCAGGGTTTCCCCGAGGTTGTGGGGCACCCAAGGCCCCCGTCCGGCCTTCAGCCCCTCACGGATTTGCTCTCGGGTGGTCGTAAGACAAGCTTCGTAGGCTTCGATCTGTTCCAGAGTGGTGATGGCCCGGGACTGGAGCAGATAGAGTTTGCCGTCCGCGAAAGCCCATTCGATGTCTTGGGGACGGCCATAATGACGTTGGACTTCGCAACCCAATTGCCATAGGGCCAAAATCTGGTGGGAATCCAAACAGGCGATGCCCTGACGTTCCGCCTTTGTTGCCGAGGCTTCCGCCCCGGAGACAGGGGAAATGGTCGTGGCCTTGCTGCCGATCACCGAATGCAGGACACGTCCGTTCTGTCGGTCCAACACAAAGGTATCCGGTTGCACCTCGCCACTGACCACGCTTTCGCCTAGCCCCCAACTGGCCTCCACCAGCATTTCTCCCAGGGTATCGCCGCTGCCGCCCCGGGGATTCACGGTAAAGAGCACCCCGGCGACCTCCGCCGCCACCTGTTCTTGTACCACCACCCCCATGGCAACCTGATCGGGACGGAGACCCAAACGTGCCAGGTAACTGCGGGTGCGGGGGGAGTCCAAACTGCTCCAGCACTGGAGAATCGCCGCCAACAAGGGTTCCTCGTCCCGCACGTTCAAAATGGTTTCGTACTGGCCTGCCATCGAGGCGTCTTCGCGGTCCTCGGCGGTAGCGGAAGAGCGAACCGCGACCGTGGGGCTTCCCATATCGCGGTAGGCGCGGCGCACCTGGTTCGCAAAGGCCTCCGGCAATGCCTTTCCTCCGGTTTCACGGATTGCATGGGCATAAGCCCGGGTGGTCAGGACAAAGCCGCCCGGCACCGGGAAACCCGCTTGGATCATCCGGGCCAGATTGATGGCCTTGCCGCCGACCTGTTCGGGTTCGTGGCATTGGCGGAGCGGCAAGAGGTGCATGTGTGCGTCCGTGGGTTCCCTCATTCCCCCGCCCGCCCTTCATACGCGCGCAATCCCCCGGTTTCGCTGCCCACAAACACACGTCCATTGGAGACCGTGGGAGAACTGATGGAAAGTCCCATTTCCCCGGGTCGGTCCGCACGATTGATGTAGTGTTCCTCAACCAAAGTTCCATCCGCGGCATCCAGCACCCGCAGGTACCCGTCCGAACTGAGCGAATACACGTGGGTGTCCATCAACGCCACACCCGCGAGCATCAAAGCGTTTCGTTCCAAGTGGTGTTCCCAGAGGACACGCCCCTTGTCACGAACATCGAACGCCACCAGCATTCCGCTCCGGCGCCCCTGGCGCGGGGCGCTGCGCACCGGAGCAACCCCGACGCCATTGTGAACCGCAATGGGTCCCAGCACGCTGTCCGGCATGTCCAGGGACCATCGGACCTCCCCGGTGCTTTGATCCAGGGCCAGGATCACCCCCGCGGGGTTGGGATCGGCAAAGACAAAGTCACTGTTTCCACCGCCGATGAGGACCAAGTCATCCACCAGCGTCACCGCCGCCACGGCGGGATATGGGGTATCGGTTCGCCAGAGCAGGCGTTCAAGACCTTGGGCCGCCAGTTCCTCATCCGTGCCTTCCACCCGCAAGGCGACCACGGCCTCCCCGTTAAAACCAGATCCGATGTAGGCGATCCCATCTTTGATGGCGGGCGAGCTTTCGGGGTCATTCACCTGATATTGCCAAAGTTCCTCGCCGGTGCTGATCCGCACCGCGAAGACGTAGCCCGGGTGCCCCACCCCTTCGGGATCCCCTTGGGGCTTGCGTTCCGGGCCGACTTCAATGGCCCCGGCGCCCACCACGACAATGTCGCCGTAAATCGCGGGGGAACTTTCAATGTGAATGGGCGTGCGAACCGTCCACACCACCTCACCGGTCTCGGTGTCGATGCAGATCAATTCACACTCCGTATCGGGGTGGAGTCCCTGTCCAATGATCAGGTGACGTCCGTCGGCGGTCAAGGCCGGTGAGCTGAAGAAGCCCTTCATTTCCCGTCCGGTATTGTCCAAATATTGCGCTTCCCAGAGCAGGTCCCCGGACGCACTCTCCACGGCAAACACCATGCCATAGGTACTGGGGGGATCAAGCAATGTCGAAGCACCATAGACGATGCCGTCATTCTCGATCGGCGAAGTCAAAATCATGGCGAATTCCTCTGGATGCACCTCCCAATCCAGCGAAAGATTCAATGGGGCGGGACCGCCGTCATGTCCGCGCCGAGCGGCATCCCTGCGGAAAATAAAGCCCAGATGCGCCTCTGGCACGTCATCAGCCGCGAATCCGACCGCCACGTCCCCCGCATCGGCGGCCGCCGGTTGACGGCTTTCTCCCTGCGCCTGTCGTTGCTCATTGCGGAGAATTTGCAAGGCGACCCGGGTCCAGTCCGTTTGCGTCCCGGCGCCATCCGTTTGAATCGCGGCCTGCCGTCCCACCGCCGGCGGGGCCTCACCACCCGCCCCCATCATCCACTGAAAGCCAAAATACCCCCCCGTCACCACCAACAACAATATCAACGGCACGTGCGGCTTGGCCCTGCAAACCCGGAATAGTTCCTTGGGTTTGAACAACAGGGCCACCGCACTGGCCACGGCGGCAATCGCCGCTGGCAGCAAAGCCGCACCCGTGTTCACCAATACCGGGATCACCCCCAGAGAGGGAAGACTACTGCAAATAGAATTTTCCATAATCGTCTCCAAAACAGGTCAAAAAAATCTTGAATTCCGATCATAATGTTTACGTTCACAGCAGAAAAGGTCAATAAAAAAACAAACGAATGTTTCCTAGAGTCGGCGCCATAAAAGCGTATTGCGCATTCTATCAGAAACTTCACACAAAAGAAGCTTTGGGGTTGAATATTTTCACGTCATCACATAGTTTGAACGATAACATGATGATCAACAAGCTATTGAAAACCAAGCGTAAATAATGCCAGCCTCCATCAAAGAGATTGCCAAAATGACCGGATATTCCGCTCAAACCGTGAGTCGGGTCCTGAACAACAATGGAGCGGGACATCGCAAATCGACCTGCGATGAGATTCTCAAAGTGGCGGAGTCCATGGGATATCGTCCCAACGCGTTGGCGCGGGCCATGGTGCTGGGAAAATTCGGCAGCATCGGTTTGCTGCTGAGCACCAATGCGGGCCGAAGTTATTTGCCCTCTTCTCTTCTGACCAGCATCCACGACACCCTCGCGGACCAAAACCTGCATCTGACCATCGGCCGTTTACCCGATGAAAAATTGGTCGACTCCGATTACATGCCCAAAATGCTGAGGGAATGGACATGTGACGGGTTTCTCATCAACTACACCGATCACGCCCCCAAAGAGATGACCGACTTGATCCACCGCAGTCGGCTCCCTTCCATCTGGATTAACAACAAGCGGGAAGATGACTGCGTGCACCCGGATGATTTTGGCGGGGGAAAACTGGCCGTCGAGTACCTGCGCACCCAAGGGCACACCCGCATAGCCTACCTGCACTACCGCTGGGGAGAGAGTCTGGAGGACGCCCATTACAGTGTGGTGGACCGAATGGAGGGCTACAAGGCTGGCATGCGGGAGGCCGGTTTGGATCCTTGGATACTGACCAAGGGGCACAAAATCCATCAGGAAGCCCGTGTGGAGACCTGCAAGGAATGGCTTGTCCTGCCCGACCGCCCCACCGCGGTCATCACCTATACCAGCCCGGAGTACATACAGATCGCCGGGTTGGAATTGGGGATGAAATGGGAGGAGATCCCGCAGGTACTGAGTTTTTCAGATCGACCGGTGAGCATTGCGGGACGCCCGCAGACCATTGTTTATCTGGACCAATACCTCCTGGGCCGCGCGGCGGTAGAGAGCCTATTGGAAAAAACCCTGAACCCGGAACAAAAACTCGCTCCAAAGAAAATTGAGTATTGCGTCAATATCGGTCCGGATAAAGTGTTCCGCCTACCCCCCTCCTGAATAGACGGGTCTACTCCAAACGAGTACTTGGTTAGGGTGTGGCTCCATGCTTGAATGCTTCGGGTTGCAACAATTCGAATACAGACGGCATCTTGCCATCCACCTTGAATAGCGACCAATGCGTCACAAAACGGGCCGGACGGTTTGGGGTCAAGCGAACAGCGGGCGACATTAATTCGAGTTCCACGTAATTATCCTCTTCGCGACCCTGATGATAGATTTCCACGGGAGGGGTCTGGAACGCCGGGTCCGCGATCAACGCCCCTTCCCGCAATGTGCCGCGTTGAATCCACAACGTGTCGCCCCACCTTGCGGCCAGGGCGGTTTGAGGACTGTCAAACGAGACCTTGGTGGCCCCCAACGGCTGAAACCCGACCCCCAACAAACCGGGCGTCAGCCTGAAAATCGGCATGGAAGACTGACGTTGGTTGGTATATCGAAATCCTTCGGACGCCTCGTTTCCGGGATCCCGCAACACATACGCTTGGTCAGGTGGATTCACTTGGGCAACGGACCACACCGCCAGTGCCTCCGCGGTTTCATCGGTTTTCTCCAGGGTCTGGGTGATTTCCAGTGAGCCCTCCCCAGCGTACCGATACCTGCGGACCACCCGAAGCGCGAACCCTTCCCAGGCGGGGCCCTCCGTGACCAGGCTGCGTCCCTCATCCTCCACCCGCGCCATGTGAGGTTCCGACATCCAGCTCGGACGCGGCGGCCAGCGGCGTTCGCTGTATTGCCCCCAAATTTCATGCGGGCCCACCAGCGTTTTGTCCCCGCCCCAGTTGACAAACCCTTCGCGCGGGGATGTCGCGTCCAACCCGGACGCATTCCAGATCAGGTTTTCTCCCTCCATCCATCCGTAGAACATCACCCGCCCGGCGAGTTCCGGCACAATAACCGCGCGGGTGAGGCCATCCGTGATTTCATAGGCGGGAAAACCCAGATACACGGTTTGGAAAATCCCCCCCGATTCCGCCAAAATGCGGAAGGGTTGCGTGAGCAAAACGAGACAACACAAGGCGGGAACGAATCCGTGCTTCACGAGACCTCCAATTCGCAGGGTTTGGGTGAGGACGAGCTGGGACACCAAAAGGATTGGTCCAAAGAAATTCCATCCAGGCTCAAAGCTTCCCATCGCACTTCTTCCGGCGTGACCCGTAGCAAACCGAAATGATGGGCGGGCACATTGCAAACCGAGAACGGGTTCTGTATTTTGCCCTCAATCGGCTGATAAACACGGCCGCCTCCTCCCGCGGAAATGATTGACGTGAGTCCGCCGGGGAATTCGGAGCGCTCGTACCCGTGTTCGTGTCCGTGAAACATGGCGGTGACCCGATGTTGGACCGCCAGGGGAAGTATGTATTGACGGCAGGCGCGCATGGCCGCTTCAAGTGGCAGACCATCGGCGGCCAGTTGCCCATGACCGGCGGAGGAATAGGCGGGATAATGATTGGCCAGAAAAATGAACGGCGTGGAAGCATTTTTGAGCGTCTGATCCAGCCAACGGTGCCCTTCACTTTCCGGTGCCCAGTCCAGCGCGCCATCAATGCCGATCCAGGTGGCCACACCCAGGGTGAGCGCCCAATTCGGCGTTCCCGACGGGGAGAGGAACAAGTGATCAAAAAGAACGGAATCATCTTCGTGGTTTCCCCGTACAGCCAGGGTGGGCGTTGTGCGGAAGAGGTCGGGCACACGTCCAAAACATTCCGAATCCCATCGGCAATCCTCCCGTCCGTTGGAAGTCAGATCTCCGAGTAACAGCAAGATATCCGGGCGTTGATCCGCGAGCGCGGCCATCACCCGTTCAAAACGTTCAGGACTGGGACTGGGATCTCCGACCACGCCCACCGTATAACCGGATTCAGGAGAAATCGTACGCAACCGCCCTTGGACAAGCTCCCTTCCCTCCACATTCCGCGCGGGGCCTTCCCCGGCGCGCAGGCGGTAGCCAATTTTTTGCCCGGGGCGGAAGTCCCCGACGCTGAAACCGTGTAACACCCCCGGGGGGGACTCCACGCGAATTCCCCCCTCCACCTCCAACACCACCGGGAGGATTCCCGTGGTGCGACAAGCAAGGGTGAAAGTATGCTCATCCGCCCACCCGAGCACAGGGCCCGTTTGCAAGGTGACATCCTCCGCCCGAAAAGCCGTGAGGTCGGAGGGAAGCTGTATGTCCGGAAGTTCTCCGCTCCGGCAGAACCTCCGCAACGCCAGGGTATGGAGCACATCGAAGGCCTTCTTGCCCGCCCACTCACGGGTAAGCCGGTTGGCACCGTTCCGAAGAAGTTTCGCGGGAATGCCGGACCAATCCCGATAGCGCATGTCTGCAAGCGGACGCGCCAAAGACCGACCATTC
This sequence comes from Verrucomicrobiota bacterium, assembly GCA_020831635.1. GTDB lineage: Bacteria > Verrucomicrobiota > Kiritimatiellia > SS1-B-03-39 > UBA6053 > PXAS01. The sequence goes on from JAFIGC010000008.1 coordinate 19,927, forward strand.
AACTGCGGGGGATGGTCTCCGGCGTTCACCAACGTAAGAGAAGTGAAGCGTTCCGGATCCGTTACCTCAAACAACCGCCTGGCACTGAACCGAAGCCTTTCGGGGGGCGTTCCTTTTTCTTTCACCGTGGCTTCACTGACCACCCGCCATCCGGTGGAACCGGCCAAAATCCGCGCACCCACCAGATGCCATCCAGGATCAAGAGACACCGAATATAAATGCGCCACATCCTGAAGCTGGAAATGATTGCCCTTTTGCAGCGTATCTCCCAGTGGCCGCCCATCCATCCACCATTGCATCCACCAGTCCGCACCCGCATGGATGCTCAAGCGCCTTGCTTCATCCAGATGAAAGCGACCGAAGACATAGGCGGCGGAGCCTGCCACCCCATCGCCAAAGATCCGCGACAAATCCAACACGCCATTGGCATCCGGCGCCACATCTCTCCCGGGGAGTTCTTTGTTTTGGACGTGGATCGACTCCGGCCAGTCGCTTGAAGCCGGGTCCACTTCCAAGAGGCAGGGCTCCATCGTCCATGGCCCATGAGCCACAAACTTGCCATATAGTCGCCAGGAAACGGGCCAACCTGAAAACTGCCGCCAAGCCCCCGGCAGATCCCGGCAGCAGTCCAGCGGGTCCGCAAACCATTCCCCGGAAGCTCCCCCCCGGATCAGTTGGTATTCCCACGCACTGTTTTTAATCAGATTCAATGGAATTCCTTTTCAGTTCAATCACAAAAACCGGCTGGGTGTTGGGGATTTGCAGCCCCCCCTCCTCCAGACGACCGCTCGCAATCGGTTGCATGTGCCAATCATAGAAGGTGTAGCGCATGCCTTTGAGCGCCGGCGAGCGGATGAGGCCGCCCACCCGCGCATGCAATACGGGAAGTTCCCCCCTCACGGTTGGGTTTTCCGAATCGCCCAGAGAGAAACCGGTGTTGAAACTGGTGCTCACCAGGGACAGCGAAATGTGAGAGGCTTCGGCAAAGGGCTTTCCGTCCAGGCTGTGCATGGCGAAGGAAATATATTTACTCTCCTCGGTGATCGGCTCGAAGATCCCTTCGTCATTGCGGATTTCAACATCCGTGAGGCTCACGCCGTTCTCAAATTCCAGCCGATGGCCCACCCGGTTCAATAGACCGGTGAAGGCAACCGCAGCCGGCGCGTCGAAGCGAAGAAATCCGTTTTCCCAATCAAAAATCATCTCGTCGGTGGGTCGGTACGGATTATGGGAAATCCGGTCGGCGTTGGAAATGTGAGGCCCGAGGATCGCATCTTCCCGCAGGTTGGGATCAATCCAAAGTCTCACGCCATGTTCATAAGTGGTGGGGAGCATCGCCATTCCCTTTTTACCATAGCTCCGACCGTAGGGCATGGTGTCGGGGTCATATAGGGACTGGGCGCCGTAGAGGAAGATCGTGGGCCGGGGGGCGGGTTGCAGGAGACCGGAGCGGAACATATGTCCGGCGGCGCGCATCATGGAACTTTGCACCTCGTCGTAGGTGTAGTGATACCCCTGGGGATGCCCTCCGGTGCTAATATCCATGGGTTTGTCAAAGGGGCGGTCTTCCAGGGCGACCTGATGCAGGCTGTTGTCGCCAAAATAATGCCAGCAGACGAAGTCCCAGTCTTGAATCATGGCCAACGCGGCGAGGCGCAGGGGGTAATCGGCACGGTATTTGGCGGGCTGTTGAATTTGGGTCTCGTAGACCAGATATGGCATGCCTGGGGCTCGGTTATGTTCAAGCCAAGGAACTCCCTGTGCAATCCCCGGGGGTTTGAGAAGCCAGTTGTTCCAACGACCCTCGTTGGGTTCCACGGCACGGGCTTCCAACTCCGCAAGCCGACGGCCCAATTCGTCGGTGGCCAGATCCACATTGGCCCACCGATCCCGCCCCACCCCGTTCACATAGGCGTCATGCGCAATTGCCTCCCCGTGCTGGAGCATGTACTGCACTTGGATCCGATATCCGATTCCGGTGTCGAGTATCACGGGCGCCCGGCGCGTGCTTCTTCCCAAGGGCTTGATGGCCGCCATTTCCTTCTGCTTGTGTTGGATCAACATTTCGGTGAGAAAACGGAGCACATCGCGGCCGCGCTGGTCGGAAAAATCCTCCCGGCTGTATTCCTGCTCAAGAGCCTCCAGGGCCGCGAGGGCGTGGGCGCCCGCATCGTTGATGCTGATCTGTGCCGGGGAGGGTTTGTCCATGGGTGCGAACAATACCGTGCCCTGATCCAGAGATTCCCCCGGGAGCAGGCCTTGCCACGCGGCGGCCAGTGCGGCCTCGTCTCCGTAAGTTTCCCGAAGAAAATCGTGCCAATGGTCAATCAACTGATTGCGGAAAAAAGCGGGGAGTTTTTGCCAGGAGCCACCCAGCATGCGGCGGATCCACCACTCCTCGTTGCTCAATTCCCAGACCGCGAACACCGGATCGTCCGCCCAACGCAATCCGGTATAGGGATTGTAGTGGTTGGCAACCCGTTGCATGCGTTGAATGCCGAGGGCTTGAATCCGCGGATCCCAAACCCGGGCGGGATGGTTGCGAATGCGCATACGCCCCCCGGCCTCTTCCAAGGCCGCAATCCAATCTCCGGCCGTCTCGGGATCCTCGATCACATCCACATCCCCGGGACGCGCGTCCCCCACTTGGTTCATCCCGGCCATCCAGACCTTGAATCCCCGATCCCCCGCACGCGCCAGGAAGTAATTCGCGTCATCCATCGCCGATCCGTCCCCGGGCACAAAATCGACATCCTCTCCTGAAAATCCGGCCCAAAGTCTCATGGCGTTAAAGCCCAAGTCATCAAAGCGGTCCAGCAGAATCTCCGTGCCTTTTCGAGCCGTTTCCACCTTGCGGGCCACTTCCTCCGGGTTGTCCTCGGGAAGCGCCCCGGCATTCGGGTACAAACGCCCGATCACCGCCCAATACCTCTGGCGTTCCCCTTCACTCCACAACTGCCCATCCCGAACCGTGACATAGCGCTCTTCGGGGATCGACGCGGGATCGACAGGCGCGACTTTGGGTTCCATCGCCAACAAGAAAGGTCCAATCATCATTGCGGTCATCGCGGCCATCGGAAGCAACTGTTTGAAGTTGAACGCATCGAATATGTTTCGTTTGAGTTTCATAAATTTACATTTCCCGCATTTACCGCGCTTGAATTCTCAGGGTTTGATGGCGGGGCCCCTCGGGGGCGAGATCCACCGGACGGGAGGTTTGCTCCCCGTGGGAAAAAGTCACATCCACCCGATGCGGTCCGGGTTCCCGGACCGTGAAAATCACTTGTTGCGGCCCGCTGGAGCCCACGTTCACATTTCCTGCGATCTGCCGCGCGGCCACCAAGGTGTCCGACGCATCAAAGAGACGTACCCAGGCCCCCGTCACCCCCAGCGGCGCGTCCAAAGCCACGGTCAGAGACCGGGAGGAAATGCGTTTGCGCTCATCCAGCACGGTGCCCGCCTCCGGCACGTCGGGACGGTGGGCCGGCGTCTCATTCGTCAGCAGCCAAAGGCTGCCGTCCCGTCCGCCCACAAGCAGGTCATTGGCGCCATCCCCGTTCACATCCCCGGCAGCCGCCCCGGTTTTCACCAGGTTGTTGTAAATATGACGGGGCCAGAGCCCGGACTCATACTTTTCAGGCATCATAAAGGAGGCATATCCGCGATTATTCAGAAAGAAATCCGGCGAACCGGATGTCCCGCTGAGTGAATAAATATCCAGGGTGCCGTCCATACTCAAATCCTCCACCAGTGCCGCGTACAGGCCCGGTACATCGTCCTGAATCTCATTGCCGTAGCGGGTGATATCCACGAGGCGTCCATCCTGGTTTTCCAACAGCCATTTCGTATCGTCCACCAACACATACACCGCGTTTCGACCGGGATCCACCACGGGGGCCATGGAGGCGGTGGCAAATTCAAACTCGTCAAATTCTCCGCCCAACGTTTGCGAATCAAATCCCTCCGCTCCATTCAGCAAGAGATATCCGGGGCCACTGAGCCAGAGGATATCGGTGCGGCCATCACCGCTCCAGTCGCCCAACTCAAAATATCCGCCGGCTCCTTCCAAATTGACCACTCCCAACGCTTCGGCGCGCTCGAGAAAGGTCTCGCCCTCCACGTCATCCGCAAAAGAATTGAAATACAGTCTCAATCCACCTTCTTTGAGGGACACCACCACATCGGGAAAACCGTTGGCATTCAAATCGGCAAACGCCGCGCTGCGCACCCCCGCCGGATCCACGTCGAGAAGATCGCTTTTCTCAAAAACCCCCTGATCGTTCTGCAGGAAAATCACCCCGTCAAGCAACAGATCCGCACGACCATTGCCCTGGACGTCCGCCAAGGACACGGACCGGAAACCCACCTCTCCGACCCCAAGGGCTTCGCTTTTTTCCTCGAATTCACCCTCCTCGGTCTGGAGATACACCCGGGATCCGGCCCCGCTGGTGGCAATCAGGTCGAGCCGTCCATTTCCATTCACGTCAAAGATCGCCACCCCGCCCACCGGGGCCTCGAGTTGATCGATTTTGCGGTCGGAAAACCGGGTGAAGGGGGTTGCGGGGTAATAGGCCCGGTCCGTCGCCAGATCCCGTGCCATTTGCCATAACATGGCCGTCTGCCCATTAAAGACCGCAAACATGATGTCCTCGCTCCCCGGATCCACCCCCTCGTCCGCGTTGCCCTGCAGTTCCCATTGCTCCGGAGACGCGTCCGTTCCCATCTGCGCCTTGTGCCAACTGCCGCCCCCGACGTAATAGAGCACCCGATTTTGCATGCGACGCCCGCCCCGTCCGGCAAAGACCACGATGGACTGGTCTTTCTGCAGGGAGAGAATCTCGGTCAAATGCCCCCGATCCCCGGTGGTCATCGTGACCCGTTCATAGGGAAGTTCACCCTTGGAAAATTCATCAATCCGAAAGACCACCCGCATCTCGCGGGCATCCACCTCTTCGATGGTGGCCTTGAACACATGGGAATACAGATCATGGAGATGACGGGGTTGCATGGCCGGATTGATCACCGCATGGAGCCGGGGCGAAATAATCGAAAAGACAGTCAATAGAGGCAGAATTCGAAACAGGTTGTTTTTTTTCATGGAAGGGCTCTTGGTTGGAATGTTGAAAAAAGGTGATGAGAATATTTACATCAAAAACCGGAGGATGCACCCCCATCCACGGGCAAGGTGATTCCGGTGATAAATTTTGCCGCGGGGGAGGAAAGATATACCGCCGCGTGGCCGATGTCATCCGGGTCGCCGAAGCGGGCCAGATGGGTGCGTTGCAAAATCCGCTGTTCGCGGGCGGGATCCCCGGAAAGGGCCTGGCGCAACATGGGGCTTTCAATCCAGCCGGGGGCAATTCCGTTCACGCGCACCCCCAGAGGCGCGAACTCGCTGGAGTACGCGCGCACCATGCCCAGCAGGGCCGATTTGGCGGCGGTGTAGGCAATCACCCGCGGCATGCCCATCAGCGCCGTCATGGAACAGATCAGCAGGATGCTCCCCTCCCCCCGCTCTTGCATCGATGGAGCCAAGCCGCTTATCAAGGCGTGCGCGCCGGTCACATGGGTGCGCAAAACGGTCTCCAACTCATCCATGGAGGTGTTCACCGCGTCTTTTTTCAAATGAACCCCGGCGTTGCTCACCAAAATATCCACGCCCCCATGGGCGTCGAGGACACCGGCGACCAAGGAGGCGATGGACACCTCGTTTTGAAGGTCCGCCGTGAACCAGACCGAGCTCCCGCCAAGGGCTTCCGCGGTCTGACGCAAAGGTTCCTCGCGTCGTCCCACCAGAATCACCTTCGCGCCCGCGCGCACAAAACAGGCGGCCATGCCCGCGCCCAGTCCGGTGCCGCCACCTGTGATAAGTGCGGTTTTTCCTTTCAAATCAAAGGCGGTTTGCGTCTCGTTTAACATTTGGGGTCTCCGTCGTCCTTGCGGGAGGACGCGTGCTGGTGTTTATAGGGAATTAGATATTCGTGGTGCCCAAACGCCTCGGGTTTGCTGGGTTCGCCGGCGGCCACTCGACACAACAGCTCCACCAGCCGCCGCCCCTCTCCGTCCAGACTGCCGCGTCCGTGCAGGGGACCGCTGGCATCGAAATCCATGTCCTCGGACATACGCCGGTAGGTGTCGGCATTGCCGGTCACCTTGATCAGCGGCGCGATCGGTGAGCCAATGACACTGCCCCGTCCGGTGATAAACAGCACCACATGGCAACCGCAGGACACCAGGGCGGTGATGCCCTCGGAGTCGTTGGGATTGGTGTAGCCAAACTGCATGAAATGCTCGTCCGGCACCGTGTCCAGCAGCCAGAGTCCGGGATGGGGCAGACGAGTGGAACTGGGAATCACCCCTTGAATCGGCTGACTGCCGCTTTTGGCAAAGGCCCCCAGACTTTTCTCCTCGATGGTGGTTAGTCCGCCCGCGAAATTTCCCGGCGAGGCGGAGTACTGCCGTACCGCGCGGCAGTAGGCCTCCGCCTTGTCGTAGCCCGCCGCAAGTTGTTCCCGGGCCTGTTCATGGACGCCCCGGGACACCATCAATTCTTTGAGCCCGATCATCTCCACCAGTTCTTCGAAGATCGCGGTGCCGCCTGCGTCCACCAACTGATCAAAACACCGGCCCACCACCGGATTGCCGGCCAAACCGGAGGTGCTGTCCGATCCCCCGCACTCCGCGCCCACCACCAGATCCGCCAACGACATCTCGCAGCGGGGGATCTGGAGCAAGGCTTCGCGGGTGGCGGCCAGCCATTCCTTCCCATGCAGAATCGAGGAGCGGGTTCCCCCCAAATCCTGGACCAGAAAATGATGGGCCAACCGACCGCTTTTCCGCACATTGTCGGCAATTTTCTCCGCCTGGGTGTACTCGCAACCCAGACCGATACAGAGGACCGCCCCCACGTTGGGATGGGTGGCCAGACTCAGGAGCATCCGCACCGCATAGGGATTGTCGTAGCAACCATGAAAGCCGATGACCTGGGTGTCCGGTTCGTTGGCGGCCACCTTTTCGGCCACAAAACGGGAACACTCCACGGTGTAAACCACCAGGGTGAGATTGCGGATGCCTTTGCGTCCGTCCCTCCGGGGATATCCTAGCCAAATTGTGGGAACTTCAGTCATAGGATGTATCCGTGGGCGCGCCGGTGTGGGCGTCGAGTGATCCGCTGCGCTCGTCCAAGCGACTCCTGCAATTGTGCAAATGCACCCACTCGCCGGAGCGAATGAGGCGGGTGGCCAACCCGATGCATCGGCCATACCGCAGCACCTCTTCTCCGGGGGCAAGATCACAAAGCGCGATTTTGTGACCGTTCGGGATGAGGGTGAGGGCGTTCAGGGTGTAAACGTCGCCATCACCGCGCAACTCGACGCCCCCCCCATCCGGGACCTCCGCCAAGACCACCGCCATGTTGTCGGCGGCGTGCACGCGAAACGCGGGCGAAAGGGTTTCAGAGGATGCCATAGCTGCGAAACGCCTCCGTTGCGGTCATGCCGTTTTCGATGGCCTTGAGGACCACTTTCTCTCCGCGCGCCTTTTCCAGCGCCGCTTGAATCACTTCGGTTACCATCGCGGCGGGGATGATCAGCACCCCGTCCATGTCCCCGAACACCAGGTCTCCGGGCTCGATCCATACCCCGCCCAATTCGATGGGACAGCGAAAGGCCGCGACCGCGACCCGCACCGACGAATCCTGGGCATAGCGGCCCCAACTGAACACCGGCCAATTCTGCGCCAGCACCTGCGGGGTGTCCCGGTGATAACCGTCAATCACCGCCCCAACCCCGCCGCGGGTGCGGGCGGTGGCCGTGAGCAACTCCCCCCAGTAGGCGGATCGATGGGAACCGCCCCCGGCGACCACCACCTCGCCCGGACGGATGTCATCCAGTGCCTCGGTCAGCAGGCCGAAAGGCTTCGCCTGGGGACCGTCCACATCCGCATACCGGAACGGCATCGCCCGACCCGCAATCTTCATGGGCGCCCGCAGGGGCTGCACCGGTTGGGGCAGGAATTGATGGTAGCGGCCCATCGCATCCAGAATATCCCCGACCACCGGGGTGTATAATTGACCGGTGAGGAGGGCGAAAAGTTCTTCGTCGGAGTTCCAAGTCGGGGCGGTCATATCTGCATTTTTACACATTTCGGGGTTTTGAAAAAGCATTCACTCAGGGATTTTGTTCAAGAAATTGAAGAAAGCGCTGTAAACTGGGCGGGTGAACCCCTTGAAACAGGGGAAGTTCCGGACCGCGGTTGTTCTCTTCAAAAGTGAGTGTACGTGTCTCCCCGTTGCGGGTCTCCTCAACGAGCACGGGATACATTCTTCCATAGGTGCGAAATCCGACACTCATGGTTGAATCGATTGCGGTGATGGCCGGAGCGGGTCCCACCCGCTCGCGGTTGCGGTAATAAAATCCCCCGTCCAACTGCGTCCATCCGCCGTTGATCGTCGTGAGTTTGGTGCGATCTTTTTCGATCTTGTGTCCGCCGATCCACATCATCCCCCCGTCGTTGAGCACATGCGGACTCCAGTTATAGCTCTCGGTATTGACCTGCCACCCCCAGAAACGCTGACGTTGCGCGTGATAGGAACGCCCCACGGAATCCAGGATAAACACCTCTCCCCCCGTCACCGTGTTGCGGTAATCGCCCCCCATGCCCATGATGATCAGCGGACGTTGGGACGCGTGCTCCACCTGGTAGCCGGCCTGCCCGTATTCATCGTGTAAAAATTCAAGGATCACCACGGGAGCGTTTCCGTCCTCCACACGGAAAACAGGACGACCATACCCGGAACTTCTTCCTTTGGGGATATTGGGGCTGTAGTACGGACTGTCAATGTCCCCCCAGTCGCCCACGCTCCGCAACACGGTGCCGAAACCGATGATGCGTTCCACGTTGTTTCGCAGCACGATCGTGTCCTTCAGTTGTCCCCCTCCCGGCCCGGGCTTGATGAACACGGTACGGACACCGTCGTCAATCGCGCGCTGCACGTCACGACTTACCTCCGAAGTGGCTTCCACCACCGCCCATTCGGATGTAGGTTCATAGTCGGGAATCGGCGGACGCTTCACCGGCATGTTCGGAATGCTCCCTCCCGGAAACAAACTGCGAGCCTCCCCGCTCACATAACCGGCCACATGCGGTCCCGTCACTGAATCCGAGCCCTCCTCCTCAATGGCCGTCCTGAAGCCCGTCACCCGCAAATCCCGAACCAGCAACACGCTGTCTTCGCGCACGCGAATGGCCGTGTCTTGTGCGTTGGTTGACCTCGCATTCACATTGGTGAGCGTGACGTAGGCCCGGTTTTTCATGTCCAACAAAGGCACATTTCCCTCAAACTCCATTTCACTGATAAACAGGGACTGCCGATCCACCTCAATGCCCACCCGCCGCTGGTTGCGCAGGGTCATGTAGGCCAAAGTCATGCTGTGAATCACGCCGGTGGCTTGGATGCCCGCGTCAAAGCCGTCGATCTCCACATTCCAAATCAACCCGGGACCCGGGCGCATGTTGAAGGCCAGTCCCACCGCTCCGGCCTTTTCGGGATCCGAGGAACGGATCCGCACATTGAACATCCCGCCAATGTTGTTGGTGTGGTAATCCAAGGCAATGACCCCGGGGTTTCCCGCGCCGACATCCATGGTGAGATCGCAGATCCGCTGTAGGAAATTCTGGGCGTAATGGATATTTCCCTTGGTGTTCAACCAAACTTGCGGATCGTCAGGGTCTTGAAAGCCGGGGCTGTTGTCCGCCAAACGAAGGATGGTGCGGTCCACTCCGTCTCCACGAATGAATTTCTTTTTATCCCCCCACTCGATCGGCTCGCGAATGAGGTAGGTGCCCGCCGGAATGTAAATAAACCGCGATTCCCCAAACCGCCCCTCGTTCCCTTTCCCGGCTTCAAACACCTCTTTGAAAGCGGCGGTGTCATCCGTCACTCCGTCCCCCACCGCTCCGGCGTCCGTTTTCATGTTCACAATCCCGGAGTTTTCATAATTGAGTCCCGGGGGAAGAAACCGCTGTTCCTCCCCATTTCCGCGCAGGGACAGGGCGCCGATCAAAAAGATGCTAGCGGGATGCAGAAGACGTTTTCTCATCATTTCATTCCTATTTCGATGGGTTTCATGGAACCATCCGGAAAAAAGTTTCGGATGCATTCAAGTTGACAATGTTAATGTTCACGTTAACAGTAGTGGTGAATTTTCAAGCTGTCAACCTCATAACGTGTAAGAATTCTATTTTCTCGAAAGAACCATCCAAGTTGACGGACCCTATCCTCACCCCGAATTCCAACCCAAACGATCCATGAACCAAAGTATCCTCATCTATCGCGATGAAAACGACTTTCACGCCCTCTCCGCCATTACCCGAGCCCCCGTGCGCAGTTCCCATTCCGCCGCCGAGTTGATTCAGTTCGCCCTGGATGAGACGGCGCATGGCGAGGTCTTCCTGGAATCCGGCGAATACCCCCTCGACCGACCGATTCGTCTCGACAGCCACCGACGCCTGAACGGACGAGGACGCGGCACCCGCCTGCGCCCGAACGGAAACGGCATTCGCGCCGACCAGGCGGAGGGAAGCACGGTGTCCAACCTCTCCCTGCTGGCGGAAGACGGATCAACCGGGAACGGCATCGTCTTCGACGGCTGCGGCGACTGCCGCGTGCAAGAGATATTCGTCGCGGGCTTCTCGGACTTCGGCATCGTCCTGCAAAACCATTGCTTCCTGTGCGAGGTGCGGGGATGTCAACTCGCCGACAACCGCCAATCAGGCCTCCTCCTGAAAAACCTGCTCAAGGGCCGGGTGGGCGACTACATCCAGAACCACGTGTCCCACACCACCGTCTACGGCGGCGGAGAAGGTATCCGCTGCGATGAAGCCACCGTGGTCAACCTCACCGGATGCTCGATTTTTCAAAGCGGCGGACATGCCTTCCATCTCATCTCCAGCAACAGCGTGCTGATTTCCGGTTGCCGAACCTTTCAGATCACCGGCTCCGCCGTGGTCGCCGAAAAAAGCCATGAACTGAACGTCAGCAGCGGCATTTTCTGTTGGCACACCGAAGACGGCATCCGGCTGAAGGCATGCCGCTGGGGAGTGCTCAGCGCAAACGAGGTCATCGACACCGGCAGTTTCAACCCCGGCACCCCCGACCAATCCACCCGATTCGAGGAACTCCCCCCCATTCCCGGCAAGATCGGCATTCGGCTCGAGGATATCCGCGGCTTCACCGTCTCCGCCAACACCGTCTTCAACTGGCCCCAGGGCTGCCGCATGTCCCATGGAATCACCGAGGATTCCGCCTCCCGCAAAAACATCGTCCAGGGCAACAACATCAACTACTTCTCAAAAGCCGCTGTGCGCTGCGAGGGTGCGGAAAGCCTGGTCACCGGCAATTTGGACCAAGGTCCCGATCCCCACTACAGCGTCGCCGACTTCCCCCTCATCCAAAGCTTCGAGGCACACCGGATTCAAGAATTTATCGACCGGCAACGAGCCTGACACCCCTAAAGGGCTGAATCAAATAGAGGCTTTTATTTTGGGGCAGGGAACATATATGACCCCTAAACCAAAAACCGTGAGCGCTTGGCCATGTGACGCCGCAAAATCTCATGGATTCAGGGGGAAATCATGACTTGGCTGATACCAAAATTTAATCTGCAAAGGGAATCCACGGCTGTTTTGCGTGTGGGCTGGGTATTCTTTTTCCTGATCAGCCTGCTGTTTTTATCGGGGGCATGGTTTGAGCTGAATCCCCGTCCCCGGGAATCCCCGGAGGAGATCCGGCAAAGGCTTCGAGAGGAATCGCGTCAAATCATGCGCGAACATGGTTTTGCCGGTTCACTTCCCGATTTGCCACCCATTGAAACCCCCGAACCCCCGGCCCCGTCCGTGAACCATTCCAAGGTTTTCCAAGCCATGACCCTTTCGCTGGGAATGTTTTTCCTGGTCTGGGTACCTATCCACAAGGAACTCCGGGGAAGGAAACGGAATGACTCAGGTTTGATTTGATGCCACATCTCGCGCGGATTCAAGATGGAATTTACAAACTCCAGTCTTCCCATTTGAGACCTTCAATTTTTGAAAAATCCTGGTGGTTCAGCGTGGCCACGGTCCAGTCGAAAAACAAGGCGGTGGATGCGATCAGTAAATCCAAGTCGGCCACAACGCGCCCAAGTTTTTGCTGACGGGCTTTCACCTTGGCAAAACGTTGCCAAACTTCCGCTCCGGTGGGAACCACTTCCAAGCGATTCTGTAGCAACTGACGGTATTTTTCCCTGCGAAGTTCACTTTCTTCCAATTCGATGCCGAATTCGACTTCCGCCAAGGAGACGATGGATACCTTACAGTTCCTGTCCCCGGCAACGTGCCAATGTTTCAATGCCGCCATGACGGGCTTTCGACGCAACGGTTGAGAGTAAATGGATGTATCCAAGAGATAGAACGCCATCGGATTCAATCAAAGGAGAGGGGTTCTTTATTGATTCTCATTGTAGAAACCTCTGGAAAATCCGTTTCTTCATCGGGGTGCTCTGCCGTCCATCGTTTCCATGCGGAAAGAATGTCTTCTTCACCCTGCCTCTGGAACGGCTCCACCGGGGTGATCATGACCAAGGCTTTTCCTCTACGCTCCACCAGCAGGGACTGTCCAGAGCGGCTCACCTGATTGCAAAGCTGTGAAAAGTTGGTTTTCGCTTCAAATATTCCTACGGTTTTTGTGATATTCATAAAATGAATGTACCAACTAGTTGGTTGGTTGTCAATGTAGACACGCATTTTTTCGACATCGCGGATTTCGAAGAGAAGACTCAGCTTGTCCAGCGCAGGGCGTAGGGGCCGGTGCGGATGGTGACGGTTTTGGTTTCGGTGTATTCCTGGACCGCGTGGGGACCCAACTCGCGTCCAAGTCCGGAAAGCTTGTAGCCGCCGAACGGGAGTTCGGGTGCCCCGTCGAGGAAGGTGTTGACCCAAACGGTGCCAGCCCGCAATTTCCGGGTCACGCGCAGGGCGCGGGTGACATCTTTGGTCCAGACGCTGGCGGAGAGGCCGTAATCGGTTCCGTTGGCAATGGCCAGGGCCTCGGCCTCCTCGCGGAAACGCAACACCACCAAAACCGGACCGAAAATTTCATCGGTGGCGCACGCCATCTCCGGGGTCACCCGGTCGATGACGGTGGTCTGAATGTAGCGGCCGGAATCGTTTTGAGACAAGACCCCTCCCCCAAGCCGTACCTCCGCGCCTTCGGCCTTGGCGTTTTCGATGGCGGTGAGAATTTTCCGCTGCTGGGCCTCGTTGATGATGGCGCCGAGCTTGACGTCTTCGTCCAGGGGATCGCCCACGGGAATCTTCGCGGCGGCGGCCACCACCCGTTCCACCAGCGCGTCGGCAATGTCTTCGTGCACAATGATCCGCGATCCGCTGTTGCAGCATTCGCCCATGTTGAAATAGCAGCCGTGAATCACGGAGTCCGCAACCTCGTCGAGATCCACGTCCGGGAAAATGAGCTGGGGATTTTTGCCGCCAAGTTCCAAAGCCACTTTTTTGAGATTGTCCGCAGAGGTGGCGATTTTCCGTCCGACCGCAGTGGACCCGGTGAAGGAAATCATGTCCACCAGGGGACTTTTCGCGAAGATTTCGCCGACGGGATCGCCCAGTCCGGTGACCACGTTGCACACGCCGTCGGGCAGTCCGGCCTCCTTCAGAAGTTGCGCGAGGCGGACGGTGGTGCCGCTGGTGAATTCACTGGGTTTCACCACGCAGGTGCAGCCTGCGGCCAAGGCGAAGGGGAGTTTTTGGCTGATGATCAGCAGGGGGAAATTCCAGGGGGTGATCAGGGCACAGACCCCGATGGGTTCGCGCAGGGTCAGCCCCAGAAGTCCCTCGCCCAGGGTGTTGGTGGTTTCGCCGTGCAGGTGACGACAAAGCGCGGCGGCGTAGTCCCAAATGCCCGCCGCCCACTCGATTTCTTCGCGGGCTTGGGTGATGGGTTTGCCGGATTCCAGACACTCCATCATGCCGAGTTCCGCTTTGTGGGTGCGCAGCAGTTCCGCGGTTTTCGCGAGAATCGCCTGCCGTTCCGCCCCGGAAGTGGTGGGCCAAGGTCCGTGGTCAAAGGCCTCGCGGGCGACCTGAATGGCCTTTTGGGCGTCAGCGGCGGTACCGGCGGCGAGGGTGCTGACCAAGCGTCCGTCTCCGGGGGCGTGGCGTTCGAGAATGGCGTTGGATTCGGAAGGCACCGAGGCGCCGGCGATGAAATGGAGGTGGGTATAGGGGATGGTGCTCATGGGGATTTCAGGCTTGGGTTGAAAAAATGGAGGGGTCACGGACCGAGCAGGCCCCGTTGCTGCAGGGAGGCGATGTCTTCGGGACTGTATCCGAGTTCCGCGGCAATGTCGGCGGAGTGCTGACCCAGGGCGGGCGGCGGCAGGCGGTGTTCCGGCGGGGTGCCGTGCAGGCGGACGGGCGTGCCCAACAGTTTCAGCGAACCGGGTCCGGGCACCGCCATCTCCACGACCATTTTGTTGGCGGCGATCTGCGGATCCTCGGCGGCCTCCCGAAAGGTGTTGATGCGGGCGCAAAGCACCCCGGCGGCCTCCAGTTCCCGCAGCCAAGTGGCGGTGTCGCGGGTCCGAAAACGCTCGGCCAGAATGCGGTTGAGTTCGCCGCGGTTGGCGATCTGTTTGTCTTCGGTGGAGAATTCGGAGCGCAACGAGAGATCGTCCAAATCCAGGGCGATGGAGATATCGCGGAGGGAATTGTCGGAAAAAACCGGGGAAATTTCAATGGACCCGTCGGCGGTGAAAAAGGATTTGTCGATGGCGGCTTCGGTGCCCCCCACCCTGGCCGGGGCGTCGATGCGCTCGGCGTTGAGTTCGGAGGCGCCCTCCCAGGCGTGGGCATGAAAGGCGACACTGAGCAGATCGGTGCTGACCCGCTGTCCCTTGCCGAAGCGCTCGCGGTGCAACAGCGCCATGAGGATGCCCTGCATGAGCATGAGGCCGGAGGGGTAATCCACGGAAATCCCGCCCGGAATCGGAGGACGGTCCTCCCCGACCTTCATGAACCACCCCCCTTCGGCGCGGGCCATCATGTCGTGCCCGGCACGACCCCGGTCCACGTTTGGCCCTTCGTCCCCCCAGCCGTTGGAGGAGGCGTAGATCAGCTTCGGATTGATCTCCGCGAGGGCTTCATATCCCAGGCCGAGTTTGTCCATCACTCCGGCGCGGAAGTTGTGGACCAACACATCGGACTGGGCCACGAGCTTGAGTACAAACGCTTTGCCCTCCGGGGATTTCATGTCCACGGTGACACTGCGTTTGTTGCGGTTGAGATTGGCGAAAGGCAGGCTGACCTCTTTCACGAAGGGTCCCCAGGACCGGCTCCAGTCCCCGGCGCCGGGACGTTCCACTTTGATCACATCCGCCCCGTAATCGGCCAGCAGTTGGGTGCCGACGGGTCCTTGGTAGACATGACTGAAATCGAGGATGCGGATGCCCGAAAGGGCGGAGGGCGTGGATGCGTTCATGAGGATTTTTTCCGGTTGAGAAAGTTGGCGAGACGGTCGGCGGTTTCGGGACGTTCCACGCAGGCGCGGGACAGGGCGGCTTCGCGTTCCGCGATTCCGTCCCGGGAGCGGGCGAGCAGTTTTTTCACATCGGCGCGGGCCTTGGGACAGCCGGGGACCAGGCTTTCACGAAAGGTCTGCAAACATTCCTCCATGCCCCCGGCGGGACAGACCTGATCCACCAGACCGAGAGACAAGGCGCTGTCAGCGTTCACCATTTCCGCCGAAAAGATGAGCCGTTTGGCCTGGGCAACCCCGATGCGGTTGGCGAGTCGTCCCACCCCACCCCAGCCGGGGATAAACCCCAGCCGGGTTTCCGGCAGACCCAAGGTGGCGGACGCGTCGGCGAAAATCAGATCGCAGGCCAAGGCAAGTTCGAGGCCGCCACCGAGAGCGAATCCCTCCACCGCCGCCACGGTGACGCATGGCAGGTCCTCCAACAGATCAAACACCGCATGGCCCCCGTGCACCCATGGTCCAATGCTTTCGGGGGTCGTCTCCGCCAACACCCGGATATTGGCGCCAACACAGAAATATTTCTCACTGTTGGCACGAACAATCACCAGGGAGGGCGGATTCGCGTGCAGATCTTCGAGAAGGGTTTTCAACTGTCCAAGGTTTTCTCCGTCCAAGGTCGGCGGACGTCCCGCTGGGGGGCTCAAAACCACTTCGGTGCCCCGGGAATGATGACGAACAAGTATTTGCGTTTGGGTGTCCACACTCATTGGATATGCCTCGTCAGGGATTGCACGGCCTCCTCCCGCCGGAACGCCCGCATGTGATCCAGAATCTCCCGATGTTCCGCATAACTTTCCAGCAACGAGTGGTGACGGGAATAGCGAAGAAACATCTGGGAAATGATCGGACGCCACACACTCAACAGCGCCCCCTCTTCCGCGGCGGAAACAATGGCATGGTGGAAGGCCATATCCACCTCCACCACCTCTTCGAAACGCTCCTGTTCACAGGCCAGCCGATACAGCTCAAGATTTTGGGACAGAAGCTCCAAAAGTTGCGGCAGCGGATTTTCAAACCAAAGCGTCAGACAATCGGCTTCCAAGGAACGGCGCAGACGCACCAGCGAGGCCCGCTTGAAATCCGACGGAGCCCGCGCCACCCGCACCCCGGCATTGGGACGGGCCTCCAACAGCCCCTCGCCCGTGAGTTGCAGAAAGGTATCGCGGATGGGGCCGCGGCTGATTTGAAAGCGTCGGGCGAGGTCCACCTCCCGCAACCGCTCTCCCGGTGCCAAATCTCCGGAAAGAATCATGCCCCGCAACGTGGAAACGAGTTGGGCGGGAAGTGTGTGCGCCAATGGAAAGTTTTTCATCATCAAGAAACCAATTACAGGGGTTTTATTGGATTGTCAACAATCTACATTTGAACCTTGCGGTTTACCGGGATCATGTTCAAGTAGTCATCTGAAATTCATCCTGCCCATTTTCGAAAGTTCTCCCCCATGAAATCACTCACCTTTCCCCGACCCGGCCAAGCCGTATTTACGGAAAAACCAATGCCCTTGTGCGGGGAGGACAACCTGTTGCTGCGCACCCGATATTCGGGGATGTCAAACGGAACCGAACGCAGTTTCGAGTGGCAGGAGATCATAAAAGATGTTTACGTTAATAGCTTCTAATTGACAGTGTAGGGTATCCGAGGGTAGCATTCAAACCCGTTCATCCTTGGCAATCCTTATGATCAAACGCGTCACCATTTTTTTCAATATTCGGCCAGTTCAGCGCATAAATTCCTCTGGCCCAAACATGACCGCACCGCAGACGGATGCCTCTCCCCAGAAAGGAACCCCATGAATATCCTCTACGTCATGACCGACCAGCACAACGAGCTTGCACCGGTTATGAGAATCATCCCCAAGTTCTCACTCCGCATCTTGACCGGTTTTCCGCCAATGCGACCGGCTTCCGGCATGCCTACACCGCCAATCCGATCTGCCCCCCCACCTGGGCATCCCTCCTTTCAGGCCAGTATTGCCACAACCACGGCTACTACGGCCTCAGCGGTCCACGCCCGGCGGGACTTCCCCATTTCTTGGGTCATTTCCGCGATCACGGGTATCGCAGCGCCCTCATCGGCAAAGGTCAGTTGCCCAACGACCCCGAGGACTGGCTCGAAGGCGCGGCGTCACCGTCCGCGACTGCGACGTGCTCTCCGCCCATAACTGCGGGGCCGTCTTCTCCAGTCACAACTTCGACCGCGCCGTAGTCAAAGACATCCTCTTCGAGAACATCCGCATCGAGGGCCGCCCCATCCGCGATGTCGACGCAGATTTCATCCGCAACCGAAAAGTCAGAATCGTGTGAACCCCCCGTGCCTTGGTGCCTCCGTGAGTATACTCGTTGATGGGTATTGGTTCTCACAGAAGCACCAAGGCACGGAGGGGATTGGTATATTGGGCAGATTGCGATTCCGTTTTCCTCTCTGCACTCTCTGCGTCCTCCTGCTCAAAAAATAGGGCGGATTGGAACGGATGTTACGATTAGGATTAGGGTTTCTGGCACGGTAAGTCACTGAGCCAAAATTTCTTATGTTGAACTTGCATGCTTTTCCGTATCATCTTCGGTGAAGGTCCTGAAAATTTATAAATTTTTTACTAAACAATTATGCCGATCTCATGTATATTTAAAAAATGATAACGTTAACAGAAGCAAGCGGGGAAATTCAAAAACGAAAGGGTTCGGCACTCCTGGTCACCTTGTTGGTGGTTTCGCTGCTTTTACTCATGGTGCTTGCATTTTCGACATATGTTCGCATGGAACTTCGGAATGTCAGTAACCACCAGGCCGCACGGAAAGCGCAGGCGCATGCGGTTTTGGGGCTTCATCTTGGGTTGGCCCGGTTGCAGGAAACCGCGGGACCGGATCAGCGTGCCACCGCGACGGCGTCCACAGTGCCCCACCCCGACGCGTCCGCGGGAAATCCGCGACCCGGCACGGGCTACTGGTCAGGAGTGTGGCAAGCGGGTCCCTCCCAAAGATCGGACGGGCGTGAGCCGCAACCGGTTCTCTTGGACTGGCTGGTGTCCGGGCGGGAAACGGCCACCTCGTCCGAAACGGTCACGCCGGGTCAATATCAATCTGGATTACAGTCGGACGGACAAACCGTACGGAGCGACGAAGTCGTGTTGGTGGGCTCGGGGTCCCTGGGTCACACGGGAAACGGCAGTGGGGTTTCCCCGGAGCTTTACGTGGTGGCGCCGCGGGTTCATGCGGCTGAAGATTTGGCTTACGCTTATTGGGTAGGGGATGAAAATGTAAAAGCCCGCATCAATCTCCATGACGATGCCCCGGACAACACCGTAGACGCGCTCCGGCGCTTCTTTGCCCCCAAATCGGCTCCGGTGAACGCCATGGCTGACCTGGAGTCCCTGCCCCGGTTTGACGACCGTTGGGAGCGATTGGTCTCCGTACCCGGACTGAGTCTGATGTATCCTGATGCGGCCCCGTGGTTAAAACGCAACTTTCACCAGGCGAGCCTGCATGCGGCCTCCGTGCTTTCGGACCCCCTGCGAGGCGGGCTCAAGCGGGACCTGTCCCTGGCCTTCGAACTGGAGGACGCACAATTCAACCGCTCGGAGTTTGCCCTGGCCATGAGTCCCGGGGACCCGGTGCGCACCAATATCAACCAGAGTTTCAGCAACAAAGCCGTGTTTGCAGAGCGGGATCCGGCGTTGTATCAGTTCGATTCCGGTGCCAACCCGAACGTGGATTATTTGGCCGGGCCCACTTGGCATTACCTGCGCGATTTTTACCGCTTGTACAAAGAGGCGGATCCGAGCACCGGCGCGCTGTCCAGCCGCCCCATGAGCCCCAACCGGCAAGCCTCGGGAAACAGCAATCCCAATTCGTTCATCAAAAGTTTCACGGTTCCAAACATCGGGTATGACAATGATTCCAACGCGCTGCGTCAGCGGCACGGGACCCAGACCAAAGTCCTGCCCACGGGGGTGGAGGTGCATCCCGAGTTCCAGCGCTTGATCCTGCTATTTGGCCTTGCGGAAATCAACGGGGTGGTGCATCTGGTGGTCGAACCCATGGCCGTGGTCCACAATCCCTACAATGTGCCCGTCGAAATGTCCGGCATGATGGGCACTTGGACAAACCTGGATCAAGCCATCCGGGTGGAAACCTTTTATCCGGGCGCGGGGGACGGCAATGAGATCACCCCGCACGAACCGGAATACAACGGGAACTTTTGGGCCGGTGGCGGCATGGAACTCGGCCAAATCATTCACGGTGAAGGCAGTGACACGACCTTCACGTTTCTCTTGACGGAAAGCGGCACCGGATCCAGCGGACCGGTACGTTTCGAGCCCGGGGAGATCAAATATTTCACCACCGGCCTTTCCGGCACCGAAGTGGTCAGCCCGGGGGATGTGAAAATATTCCGTCTCCGGGAAGGGCTCAATCCGAACACCCTGTTTCAAGGATATGGCTATGCCTATCCCTTGGAATACACAAGGCGCTTGCCGGTTGGCCCCCCTTGGTTTCAGCACGGTCCGATGGTGATGCCCCCCGGCGGCACCGTGTTTGGCCGGTTGATCCCCACGCCCGGTCCCCACGGCGGCACCCGTGTGGATCAGCCTGGAATCGGTTCCCAAGGGGACCTCGCGGGCGGTCCCCGAGAATTTGGCGGGCTCCACCTCTACCACATCCGTCAAAATCAGCTCAACGACAACTTTGAAAACCTCTTTTTCGACACCCAGGGCTCCCCCCTCTACATCAGGCCACATACCCAGCGGCACATGATCCCCTACGCGGACCTTCGAGAGTTGCGGCTCTGGCCCAGTGAGCTTGTGGGTGGTCAATTTTGGAGATCCGGTCAGCCCAAACGACGGTTCAACGAGGCGGAACTCCAACGGGTGATGTATTTCGCGGCCAACGACCTCTATCTCAAACCGATTAACGACGACCAGACCCGGTCCAGTAACATCAATCCCTTCGAAGTGTTTACCCACCACAATCCCAGGGCTCCGATCGGGGTGCCCTGGGAATCAGGTGGACGCGGGGTCAATGGCACCCGGATCGTGCATACTTGGAACGCCCACAACCGGCACCTGGAGGACGGCCGGCCAGACGGCGTCATCGGCACCGGACTTGACGGACGGCGGGGACTTTGGGGCGATGGCCTTTTCGCGCAGGAGGGAGGCACTGAATCGGTGGTGTTGTACGAAACGCCTCGGCAACCCATGCTGAACATGCAACAGCTTGGCCAGGCCAACCTTTCCTTCTGGTCCCACCAACCCATGTTTGCCCTCGGGAACTCCAGGGCCAGCCCCTACATCGAACGGGACCGCGTCTGGCACGGATCACCCGTCACCGGCAATGTGGTCTCCTTCCAGTTCGACAACGCCTATCTGCTCAACGAAGCCCTTTGGGACGGATATTTTTTCTCCGGGGTCACGGGATGGAACGGCCCCAATGCGCCTTCGGACGCTCTCGGAACCGCACTGGAAAACTTCGTGGACGATCCGGCGTCCATTCCATTTGCAAACCCCAGGATGCGTCTTTTGCAACGGGAGGTTGCGCATCCCGGGGATCTGGGTCTCGACCTCTCCGAATACAGTGCCCCCCAATCACCTGCCAGCCCCCTGCGCCCACACAATCGCATGGCCCAACACGTCCTGCTGGAGGGCGGATTCAATGTCAACAGCACGTCCGTTGATGTCTGGAAGGCCATGCTTTCCGGTTTGTCCGGTCAAGGAGCCATTCGCGTGAATGCAAACGGACAACTGAACCTCGAACCTGAAAACGACGGTATTCTTCCCTTCGGGAGCCATGGCGCTTACCTCGGGGGGACCTCGCCCGGAGAGGCTTACAGCGGACATCGTCCCCTGAATTCCCAAGAGGTGGACCAATTGGCCAACGCCATTGTCTTGGAAATCCAGGAACGCATCGCCGCCAGGGGCGGACCGTTCCTCTCCATGGCGGAGTTCGTGAACCGCCGCCTGATACCCGGTGGCGATGCCCACGCGTCCCAAGGAATGGCGGGCGTACTCCAAGCCGCGATCGATCGGGTGGACGCGCTCAACCGCGACGTGGAAGATGACTGGGGAATCGAAACGAATCTCGACGATTTTTTTCGCCACAATGGGAACTTGGATGAAGTCCGCGTGCCCTATGTCGCCCCGGAAGCCTTCGGGGAAACCACCCGCCGCGGGATGAGCCGACACTTGGATCAACGCGCCATTCTTTCCGCCATCGGCGCCGCCGCCACCGTCCGCTCCGACACCTTCCGGATCCGCGCCTACGGGAGCAATATCGGGGACCCGAACACCCCCGGGGCGGCGGAAGCCTGGTGCGAGGCCATCGTCCAGCGAATCCCGGACTTCGTGGACCCCGCCGACGATGCCGCATCCTCCTTGGCAAACGTGAATCCAATCAACCAACGCTTCGGAAGACAGTATCGCATCGTGTCCTTCCGATGGCTGAACCCCGAAGACCTGTAATGGACCGCCCCATGATCCGTATCGTTACCTTTCGAACTTACTTTTTTCTTTTTGCCGCAGGACTTCTGAACCTTGGGGCCATTGCAAATCCCCAGCCATTGGGAAACGAAGAGCCCCCGACCATCGATGTCAAATTCCGCTGCCTGGGTTGGCGCCTTTCCCCGCAGAATCCTTTTGAATATTATTCCCAAGGGGAGTGGGTCGCCATCGAGGATCTGAACACCTTCCAACGCAGCCGGAAACCCTACCACTACATCGGTCCGAATCCCGTCGTATTTTACATGCGGAATCCCGACGGGGAGCCCGAACCCGTCGCCGAGGTCGATTTTTCGGACGAATACCTCGAGCCTCTGCTCCTGTTCACCCGATTACGCCGTCCGGACGGAGACGGTCACCGCTACCACGCTTTGCTCTTCGAAGATCATGACAGTGTGTTCCCTCCCGGCTCCTTTCGCTTCGTGAACATGACCCCAATGGCCCTGTATGGCAAACTTGGAGAGAAAGAGTTTCAACTCGATTCCCGTAGACAGTTGAACATCACCCCCGGCATCGAATCCACACAGCGGGCCGTCTTTTTCCTGTTGGCGACCCGGGAGGAGTCGGGGGAATTAAGAGCCCTGCAAAGCACCTACATGCAATATGATGCCGACACCAAACACCTGACCTTCGTTCTGCCACACCCCAATGGACGCGGGAACGTCAACACCTTCACCATTACCGAGCGCAAGTCGCACGGCCAAGATCAACCCCGCACAGAGCCCTGACCGCTCCCCGCGCGTCAAGATCCTTCAGTGCAGGCAGGGTCCGGGTTTGCAAAAGGGGGACGGAGGCGGGCGACAGACGCTGTACCAGCAGGCATCGACTCCGGCCTCTGCCAGGCAGTCCAGAAGCTCCACGGCCTCTTTCAGATCGGGCACGCCGCTGTTGGGACGACATTCGAATCGCAGGGGGGGCCAGGGGTACCTGGATTTGCCGGTCGGGGAATCAATTCGCAGGTTACGCCCATGGGTGGAGAAAGGGCAGTAGAAATCCGCCCCTTCACAAGAGACTCAGTCGAGAACCTGAATGACTTCGATTTGGTTGACCTGGGGGCGGTCGCCTCGTATCTCGATTTCCAACCGAACCCGAGCGCTTGTGATCTCCTCGAACCTCACATCCACGGGAAACTCATTGCCGGAAGAAACATCCACCCAGTTCCCTTCCACTTCCGCCTGTAGTTTCCACGAATTCACTGGCCGCCCCATCACCTTCAGGTGGTTGAATACCACCGGTTCCTCCCATTCAAGGGTGAGATACTGGAGGTCTTGCGTCCCCCCTCTCCAATAGGTGAGCTCATCCAGATCATTGGCAAACGTGGGCGGATTGCGCCCGAAGGACGCGGTAGCGGAAATTTTCGCCAGCGGCGCGTGGTTCGGATTCCGTTGAAACACAAATTCCGCTGCGACGGGGAGTCCGAATAACACGTTGTCGAGAAACGCGCCCGCAGTGACCGTGGTCGTTTCGGCAAGCTCCAGGGGGCCGGTGGACTCAGGGGACTCGCGGTCGGGCACCGACCCGTCGAGGGTGTAACGTATCCGGAAATTGTCGCGGGCGGGCCGAAGGTGGATCCGCGTGATTTTCCCGGCCAAAAACTGCCCGCCCTCCGGCTCGATTTGCACCGCCGCCTCTCCGGCAAGTTCGGGTCCGGGCAGGTGCGCGAACAGGGAATGGGGCGGGCCATGGTTGTCGGGGCCAAATTCAACATTGCGCCAGTTCGCGGCGTCTTCGACATTCATCAGAATTCCGCCCTTGTAAAACCCGTCGAACACCACCCCGTCAAAGTCCGTTTCCCCCCGAAAGACGGCATAGACCCCCGTGGGCACCCCGGGCTGCTCCCAGAGTTCCGGGTCCGCCGGCCGCCCCCTGTGCACAAAGCGACTGTGCCAAGGATCCACGCTTGGATTGGGTTGCAGACGGGAACGGGGACGAAAGACCACCCGTGCCCGCGTCGGATCCTCGCTGTGCACCACCATACGCCCATTGGGTCCGAGGACAAAACTGGCCCCGGAAGTACGTTGCGAGGGGGTGGCGTTGGGATTGACCCGTTCGGGACGGAAATACGCCCCCTCGAAAAGCAAATCCCGGGTCAGGGGCCGTTCCGGAGTCCCGAACATCAAGGTACCGTCGATTCCATAGGTTCCCATGTTGGAGGTCACCATCGGCGTCGGGCAGCCCATGCCCGCGCCGTCCAACAAAATGGTGGTCGTGCCCTCTCGGCTGTAGAAACTGCCCCGGTTTCCGTTTCCAATGAAACTGTCCTCCGCGATGATCAAGGTTCCGCGTGAAAAGGTCAGCCGGTCGCTCGGGCCGCCGTTCACCCCGATCACCTCCAGGGAACTGTGTTCCCCGGTGTCAATGTGCACCCAGTGGGTAATGTCCCGGACATAACCGGAACGAGGCTCCGGTAGATCAAAGTAGTTGCAAAACCGCATGAAAGTGTGCTCGCGTCCCTCCCGGTTTCCGAATCCGCCCGTCTGGGTGCCGGCCCCCAGGTGGGCGCCGTCCTTCACCCACAAATTTCCAGTGATGGTGTAGCGCACATTGTAGCTGGCGTTCCGCTCCACGGTCAAATGACGGATCATGTACGCCCCCAGATGATCCCGATTGCCGGGCTGAATCGCGGAGTATTCCTCATCGGCAGCCGGCAGCAGAATGTCGCCGTCGAAGCGTCCATTGTGACGGTCCACCCCTCGGCGCCCGCCGGTGGCCTCTTCTTCCCAGGGGGACTCGGTCAGAACCTCGCCGCGCTCATTCAGCCAATTTTGCGCTTCCATGGCGTTTCCGCTCTCTCCGGGACGCGCCCAGACGATGGCGGGACGAGGCACCCACGTCTCTTCCGACCAACGCCCCAAGGTCCCCTCCGTCGTTTCCACTGCCCAAAGGGTATTGCGTTCTCTCTCCTGAAGTTCCGCTTCGGTCAAGTCTCTCTGCGGATGGAACGTCTGCTCCCCCCCCTGCGAACGAATCATGTGAATCTGGTTCAATGGCAGGGACTGAAGCCCGCCATGCCGCGGGGAACGCAGCACCAGCAGTTCCGCGTTCGGATGCCGGAACAATACTTCCGCCCGCGTGGTCACCTGATCCACGAGTGTGATTTCCGCGATCTCCGCCCAAGCGAAACGGGACGGGATCAGAAATGCACCCAAAAGGAAAATTTTCAGCGTGAAAAAGGATGTATTGCGTGTGTTCATGTTGTGCTCCAGATGATTGAGTCGGATTCTTTCAGGAATCCCCTTGACGTTTATTGCGACCAAAGCGCGATGTAAACGTTAACACTCCCATCCCTTTCCTGACAAGCAGAAAAAGCTTCGCGAATCGTTTTCTTTGAACCGCCGGTACGCGAAAAAATCCCGAAAACTCCGCCCAAATACCCCCATGAGGCATCCGCTCAAACGCCCCGGTATCCACAATAGGCGGTGCGCCCCCCCTACTCAACCCTCTGATCTTTTATGATATTTTGTTTTTTTCTGTTGACATCGATACGGCCCCATGGTTTTCTGATAACGTTAACATTAGCAGGTTCCGAGATTCCACTCATGACCATCGACGTTTAGACACAAAAACATGGAGACCGAACATGACAACAAAAAGATCCAAAACCACATTGAAAAACCTAATACTCCTTACCTGCATGGCAGGTGTTTCGAATGCGGCTGTGCTCGTCAGCGGCAGTTACACCCAAGACTTCAATTCGTATGAGGGAACCCAATCGTCGCTGCCCACCGGATGGGCCCTCAACTTTAGCGCCGAAGAAACCCATAACGGGACACTCACCCGCAGCCTTGGCTTTTCCGGTGACGCGCATACAGATATCCTGAACACAACTGGCGGATCCCCACGCGGGGTATGGGCGGCCCGGGACAACGAGACGTCAGAGGATTACCATCCGACCATGACCTTTAATGGCACCAACCGGAACACAATTTTCGTCTTGTCCTTGACCAACGACGACTCGTTCACGTGGACGGAGGCGGATGTCAGCTTTGCCTATAAGCAAATCACGGAGGGGTTACGCGCCGCCACGGGTAGTTTCTCTTACAGCACGGACAACGGCGCCAACTGGCTGACGTCCGGAGATATCGCCAACCATACAACTACCGTGAACACCGAGGAACATGTATTTTTGAGCGACACCGTGGTCACACCCCGAAGTGGACTGATCACAGACCTGTCGGTGCTTCCGAGTGAAACCCTCATGTTGCGTTGGAACTTAAACACGAGCGCCGGGGATGGGCGCAATTCCATGCTTGGATTCGATGACGTCAACGTGGTGGTAATCCCTGAACCCGGCACCCTCCTGTTACTCGGGATTGCCCTGGGTACCCTGGCCCTGTTCCACCGCAGACGCTGAATTCCAAATTTCAGAATGTCTGTCATAGCCTTTCCGATCTCGGGAACAGCGTTTTTCTAGCTCGGAGCCCGGGCTTCGAACCCTTGAATAGAACATCACCCAAATTTGGCTGTACGGCGATCATTACAAATGGCGGGCCATGCGAACCAACGGCATTCCCGAACGCTTCTGCACCGGCGACGCATCGGATGTTGATAAATTCGAGGCCTGGGTCCATACCTAGGAAATCTCTTTCCGCAATCCGAACGATCATTGGAGCCACATGGATCTCAACCGTTCCTTCGACATCCCGGACCACTCACCTCCGAAAACGCCGCCCGCTATTTCGACTTCGGGGTGACGCCACACGGCTGAAATGACGTAAACAGACCGTATCCGATCTCATCAGCCATGATGAGATGAACGAAAATATGATCTTTAACAAGTTTTTTGTTTTTTTCATTGGGTTTTATGAGGACGAAACCCGCCATCCCATCCCTTTCCAAATCAGGCCCCTTCAAGGGCCTTCATATTTTTTAATTATTGACTTGAATTTTTTCATATCGCAATGTTATCGTTAACATCCATGGCGTTTCCAGTTGTCTCATTCCTCTTGCCATGGATTCGTCATTCCTCACAACCCTCTCCCTCACTCGTTCATGAAACCACTATTGATTCCCTTCCATATTCTGTTGTCAATTCTAACCCTGCTTCCGCTTCAAATCCTACAAGCACAATCCGGGCAAATTTCCGACATTCTGCTGGTCAATGGCGGACGGATCCAAGGGGAAATTCTCTTCAAACACCCCAATGCCGAATTGCTGATTCTGAGGTCGGAGCGAAGGGGCACCGTGCAATCGCTTCCCCTTGAGGTGCTCCAAGCGGTACGAAATCCGGCAGGTCAGATCTCCCAAGTCAATCCCCCCCGTGAACTGACGGAGGAGGAACTTCTCCAATTTCAACGGAACGGCCTATGGGGGGATCAGGCCGGGCCCAATCAAATCGGGCGCTATGCCGAAGAGACTTGGGCGCCACGTCCCCTGATCGTCTGGGCCCACCCGGGAGAGAGCGGGGATGCGTTTGATCCACGCAATTGGTTGGATGAGAAAGGCGAACCCATGCGGGAGAGCCCCTGGACCATCACGGGCAATGATCCGCGCGAAGGAAAATGGGACGGTGATATTCTTCTCCCGGCCGCTGACGAAGCGTACCGCATCATCCAATCCGGAAACCGAGACCATCTGGGAGCATTTTCCCTTCGGCACTTGACCGTGGAGAAAAATGCCTCCTACGAGGTACAGTATACGATTCTGGGCAACCTTTGGATGAAGGACGGCGGCAAACTTGGCCATGGCACCCAAACGGGCGGATTCGGGAGCGGAGAAGGTCAAAGACACACCTTCGCGCGTTTTTGCAACTGGCATCATGTGCGTGAACCCCACTGGGCCTACGCCGAATACATCAGCCATTGGGTTCACTTTGACCAGGGAAGAGGGTCCATGGAGATTATCGGACATACAGGCGGACCGAGCGACCGCGTGAGCCTGCGTTCCGGAACCCTCGTGATCTCCGAGAACAGCAGTCTCATTTGCGGAGACCGCGCCGCATTTTTCACGGCGCCAGGTTCCACGCTCATTTTATTGGACGGGGCCAAGATCGCAAACCCATCCCCGCTCAAGGGAGGGAGTGGAGGCAATATCATGGGCACCTATGGAATTGGAGGCACGCTGCTCTTCGGCACGCCCGAGCACCCCCTGCAGCGGGACTTGATTTTTTCCGCTTGTCTGTACCCCATTGACAGACTGAACAAAGACAGCAATCCTTCCGACCGGGCCAGCGGCGCATCCTGGGTATTTGGACCCGAAAGCCGATTGGTCACCCACAGCGCCGACCCAACCCGGGCCCGGGTGGTGTTTCGCCCCCGGGACCGCGCCACCATGCCCACCCTCGGCATTCCCATGAATTTGCGCGGCCCATATGAAAACCGGAGTGGAAATCAAAGAGGCCCGGCCAACCCCGGCCTTTGGGAGCACCCCGATATCCCCAAAAGTCCGATTATCCTCTTTCGCGGCAACACGGACTTCAATGGCGTGGTCTTTGATGGATTCGCGGAAGGGACCATCTTGGTGAGCCCCGCCGCCCGCCGTCGTTGGAAAAACGTTTCTTTCGGCGAAAACAATCAGGCCTCGCCGGAGAAACTGTTCAAAGATCTTTAACAACCAACACGCAAATCCAAAGAGGTTACCATGAAGACACTTCATCAAAATAATGAACGACTGGCCGTTTGGGTCCTTTTGATTTCCTTGGCGCCTTGGGTGCCTGCCCATGATCCGGGGACGCCCCCCCACACCGAACTCAAACGATGGAGCGAGCTTTCCACTTGGCAACAACCGGGCTTCAACGTGGCCACCTGTAACGAAGAAACCTGCGCCTGTGAACCGGTGGTACCCGTGGAGGGAAAGTCTGTCACCATCCCCCACGGGGCGCGAGTGCTTCTGGATGTAGACACCCCGGTGCTGAACGGGGTCACGGTGATGGGCGAATTGATCTTTGAAGACAAACCCGGGGTCGGACTCTCCGCACACTGGATCATGATCATGGGCGAACACAGTGCCTTGCGGATCGGTTCCGAGGAGGTCCCGTTCGAAAACGAAACCCACATCACCGTTCACGGCACCGACATTCGCGGCAACGTGTCGGGCGAAGCCGCGCCCTGGTCAAGCGGAACGAAATTCTTGATGGCAATGGATGGCGGCACCCTCGCTCTTCATGGTGCCAGCCGCGAAAAAACCTCATGGACCAAACTTTCGGCCAACGCCCATGTGGGCGACACAACGTTCGGCGTCGAGGACACGGACACGGGCTGGCAAGTGGGCGACCGACTGGCGGTTGCTCCGAGCGGGTACCACTTCACCGACGGAACCGACGTGACCATCACCGCCATCAACGGGGGTACCATTTCCTTCGAGCCCGCCCTGCATGCGGACCACTGGGGCGAACTTCAGACGTACGACGGAACCATCGTTGATCAGCGTGCGCCGGTAGGCCTCCTGACCCGTAACATTAAAATCCAAGGGGCGGAAGATTCCCTCATGTTGCGCTCGGATATGTCCGATTTTCCAGGATATGGCCCTTATACGTACGGGCTCCCGATGGACCTCCCGCTCAATTTCGGCGTGCATGTCATGATCATGGGTGGCCTGGGCGGACGCCCCACCGCCCACGCCTACGTCGAAGGCGTGGAGTTCACTCGCTCCGGCCAAGTCAGCCTGCAAGGTCGCTACTCCTTCCACTGGCACTGGGTCGGAGATGCGACCGGTCAATATTTCCGCAACAACTCCATTCACCACGCCTTTCAACGCGGCGTCAATGTGCACCGCACTTCCAATACCCTTGTGGCCGACAACGTGACCTACAAAGTCAACAACCACAACTATGTCTGGGCCGAAGACGGACATGAAACCGAGTTTGGCAACCGGTTTCTCCGCAACCTCGCCATTGATGTCGTGAACCAGAAACACGAGGAATACCCGATGGCCTTCGGGGACCGAGGAAATTATGCGTATCGGGAAGGCACCGGCCCCGATCCTTCCAAACAGGAAGAATGGCGCACCAGCGGTTTCTGGGGGCAAAACGTCATCAACACCCTGGAGGACAATCATGTCGCGGGTGTTCGTGCCGGAATGGGCTATTTCTTTGATATCGGCGGCGGGAACAAATTCGAACCTCTCTTGCACCACTTCCGCTTCCACAACAATACCGCCCATACGGTTTCGGATACCACCTCTGGTCTCGCCATTCAAAATGACCTCTACCCGCCCACCACCGTCGGATCGGCCTTGTTTGTGAAAAACAGAAACGTGGGAGAACTTGAGTTCACCGGATTCAATGCCTTTAAAAACAAACTGGGGGTGTGGCTGGAATCCAATCACCACACCATCCGTGACGCCGTCCTGACCGATAACGCCGGGGCGGTGATGCTTTTTCAAGGGCGCGTCAAAGACTCCCTCATCGTGGGAATCACCGAGAATCCCATTGGTCGCGACGCCCCACTCGTGCGTCAGCGCTCCCCTCGGACCATTCATCATCTGAACGCAACCTCTTCCGGCATCTTCATCTTCAACGGCCAAGGTGGACAGAAAACCATCAAGGCGCACAACATCCGATTTTTCAACACCCCCGGAGGAGGCATTCGCTCCTCGGAAGGCGGCGCATTCCATGGAAGCTACCTTTCCGGCCTACAAATGGATGCACAAACTCTCCCCCTGCGAATGACCGGACTGGGCATCGGGGCCTTCCTTGATGTAGACGGCATCTTCGACCCCCAAGGATACGGCCGTCCGACCTGGCTCACTTTCGGAGATCCCCACTATATTACACGGCACTCTGAATTCGATGACACCATGGATGCCTGGCGGACTCCCGCCATCAAGGAAACCATCCCCCGGTTCGAAGAAGTGGCACTGGCACCCTTCGGACCGCACCACGCCGACTTTGGTGTTGCCGAACAAGGCTTGGCCATTGACCTCATCGGCAACGGCGGCGTGGCGCTCCCCGTCGACTACGAGGTCACGCCAAACACCATGATCGAATTTTTCGCCGCCGACAACGAACTTCACGGCAAGAAAAACTGGAATTTCGTGGGTGTCGGCTTGGTCAACGGCCTAGACAATCTCGATGAGCCCCGCCTTTTCGGTGTGCATGGGAATCACCTCCCACCCTTCCCCGCCCAGTCCAAGGAGGTCGCCCAATCGTATAAGCGCCCCTCGCTCGGCGTCGCGCCTCCCGGCGCCGCCTATCGGATTCCCATCGGGCAATATTACACCGGCCCTGCCAGTCATCTCGCACTATACGGACGCGCGGCCGGAAACGCAGGTAACAAGGCCATTTTCCGCTTCCACCTCTTCCGTATCTACGAAGCGGACACCAACAACTTCAGAGGATGGCCGGTTGTACGCGAGATTTACGAAACCCTCAACCCCTCCGTAAATGGTGAAATACGTTTCTCCGATCTTTTCAATGACCCCCGATATCCGGCATCCCCCACCACAACCGTGCGTCTCGCACCGTATTATGGCGACGGATACATTCATACCTACGGCAATACCGACCTCCACTCCAGAGCCATCCACCGCCCCCGCAGCAGTGCCGCCATGATTGATCGCAGCTACCTGACCGTGAACGAATCAGGTCTTTACGAGTTCTTCATCATTTCCAAATTCACGGCGGTCTCCCTTGATTTGGCACCCGCGACAAACGGCCCTTTGCAGTGGACCCCCGTGATCCACGACGACCCGGGCAACGGGCCGACGCACAATCCCCGAACCTTGGCAGGTGCGGTCCAACTCCAAGCGGGAAAGGTCTATCACTGGCGTCACCGCGCGGTCAATACGTTCTCCGCCGCCCCGGAACCACACACCATCCACTGGCGCAAACCCTCGATGAATGAGCCGAAACCCTTCAACATCACTTACCTCCGCCCTGCCCCCGGACCTCTCGCTCCTGACGAACCCGCAGTGGCCAGCGTAATCAATGATGCCATCCCCGACTGGTGGAAACTAAAACACGGTATCGACAACCTCAGCGACAATCCCAAGCACCTCGCCTCTGGAAGTCTTACCGACGACGGCAGCACCAACCTTCAAAAATTCCTCTTCGGACTCGACCCCTTCCAACCCGCCACCTATCCGGTCACCCAAATCGATACCACGCCACTTGGCGACCTTCAGGTCACTTTTCCAGCCTTGTCTGGACGAAAATATCAGTTGCAAAGCTCCACCGACCTCATCAACTGGATGCCATTGGGTGAAATCAAAACCGTTGACTCCGCCCGAGATTTCCATTGGGAAATTCCAGCAAACGGCACAAACCGCGCTTTTTTCCGCGTTGTCGTCCGACCCAAGGAAACTTTTTTCACCCATTCAGATGGATCAGGCCAAGGGAACGTTTCAGGAGGAGCGGGTTCATACTGAAAAAGACCCCTCGTGTTTTCAACGGATGACACACACATGCAAATCATTGCGTCCCATGTGATAGCGAAAAATAAGAAAAGATCCTACGGATACATTCAGAATTCGGCATCTCCAAAAATTTCCGATATGCGGTCCATTTCCAGTAGAGACAGGCCGCGAAAGTCGCGCCCAGCGTATCCGCAACCCAGTCGTCGAACTGCATGAAGCGTCCGGGCGTGAAGGACTGCCTCAATTCGTCGAGTCCGCCATACACGCTGGTCAGCACAATGGCCAGCAGCACCCCGCGCCCGCCCATCCGCCAAACGGCGGGGATGCGGAGTATACTGGTGGCCAAGGCCCCGAAGACCGCAAAATGGGCCAGCAAATCGATTCGCCAGCCAAAAGACGGCGGCGTGGCCAGTTCGGATTGACCGGAAACCACAAACACCGTGACCACGATCAGGATGGGCCAAAAAACCGCGCGCTTCATGTTTCCGCGGGTTTGAAAAGATCGAACATCAGCAAACGGCATTCGATGCTGCCATTGTACAGGGTGTGACGGCCCGACAATTTCAGTCCGAAACGTTTGGCCAAGGGCAGATTTCCGCTGATTACCAATCCTTTGCCTCCGGTGTTGGCCGATTTCAACCAGGCGCCGATTTCCCGGTAATGGGCCTCGAGTTCGCGGTCCGCCCCCATGCGTTCCCCGTATTCGGGATTGAGGACGATCCAAGTGTTTCCCTCGGGAAGTTCGGATTCACGATAGTCCACCGTTTCGAACTGAATCAGATCCGTCACCCCTGCCCGTTCCGCATTGGCCTCGGCTGCGGAAATGGCGGCGGGATCGATATCCCCGGCCACAATCACCGGAACCTCGTATGCGGGTCGAATGGCGGTGCGGGCCGCGAACACTTCTTTTTGCCAAAGCTTGGCATCGTATTCGCGCAGGTGGAAAAATCCGAAATTCTCCCGGAGAAGTCCGGGGGCCTGATTGCGGGCGATCAGGGCCGCTTCGATGGCCAGGGTGCCGCTGCCGCACATGGGATTGACCAAGGGTGCGGTACCGTCGTACCCGCCGCGAAGCAGCACCGCCGCCGCCAAGGCTTCCTGCAAGGGGGCGGACCCGCCCTGAAGGCGATACCCCCGCCGGGACAGTGGCTCGCCCGCCAGATCAAAATACAAGCGGGCATCGTCATCCACCCAGTACAGATATAGATTGGCGCCCCGGTCATCGGTACCACTGTCCGGACGTTTGCCATGCCGCTCCCGCATCCGGTCCATCACCGCGTCTTTCACGGTCAAAAAGGCAAAGCGGTCATCGCGGATCGATTCGGTGCGCACATGGCCATGCACCCGCAAATACCCCTCGGGATCGAGGTGCTGCTCCCAGGGATAGCGCACCAAGGCGCCGAACAAGCCGTTGGGATGCGTGACCTTGGCCCGGGTCACCGGCCAGAGCACCCGGTGGGCGGTACGCAGGTGCAGACAAAGCCGGCAGGCCCCGTCAAAATCCGTCTCCACCTCCACCAAAGCCACCTCTTCGCGAAGCACTTTGACCTGCAAAGCCCGAAGTTCATCGGCCAAAATGGGGGCAATCCCCTTGGCACAAGTCACCAATACGGTTTCCGTCATGATGAAAACCGCCGAACACAAATGGAAAAATGAGTAAACAACATGCAATGATCATTATCGATTGCCGACCATTCCGTCAAGCGCGCCGGGGCATGGGGAAAAAGCGGTCGGCAGAAATTCCGACAGATCCGTCGGATCGGTCGGAGAGAACCCAAAAGATTCCGCCCTCAACCGGAAATCACCGGCGATTTCCGCATGGGCCATTGCCCTTGAAACCAGCCTTGCAGTTTTTCTCGAATGTCGGGGGGAGTCTGACCGGCTTGTCCCAGAAGGATGCGTTGCATGGCCCGGGTGATCAAGGTATGATGCGCATAACTCTGATGATGATTGATGGCATGGCACATGGCCTCCCGATCCCCCTCGTAAAATTTACGGGTCAGTTCCCCCACCCTTTCGCGGACCTCGCGCTCCCAAAAGTGATCGCAAACGGCATCAAACCAATCGGACACCTGTTTGGCATCGACCAGCGGCTCGCTGAGGGCCGTGTAAAACCTCGCCAAATCCTCCAGTTCTTCGTTCGCAACCGCCCGGGGCCCTTTGGAACCCAGAATCCGGTACGGCAGCAGGTCGACCTTTTGCAAGGACGCGCCGATGAAATCCGCCCGCACCGCAAACCCCATGTCCGTGAAGGGAGGAATCAGTCCGGGATTGAGGGCGGCCGGTCGAAAGACAAAATTGCCTATGCTGAAAAACACCGGGACGTCCGGCCCCCGATCCCGTTTCAGAAGGGTCATGCCCTGGGGCACATGCGGATGATGGCCAATCACCATATCCGCCCCACAAGCGGCCAGGGCCAGGACTTTGTCCCGCCAGTATACCGGAGGTACCGGCACATATTCACGTCCACCGTGGACCACCAAAATCAAAAGGTCACATTTTGCCCGCAACGCCCGGAGCCGTTCATGGACCATGACGTCAAAGATACAAGCGGTCCCCGCATCAAAGAGTGAAGCCTCCCCATCCTCCCGATCACAAACACTCAAAACGCCCACGCGCACGCCCCCATATTCGCCAAGCCAAGGACGGAAGGCCTCTTCCAAATTCATGCCGGCGCCGGAGGCCGCCAAACCCGCCGCCCGACAGGCTTCGAGGGTTTCGCGAACCCCCGCCGCCTGAAAGTCGGCAATATGATTGTTGGCCAAAACGGCAAAATCGAAACCCGCCTTTTTCAACGCCGCAGGTGAAGCCGGATCTCCTTTCAGGTTGGGTCCGTCTTTGGGCAACGGCTCCTGTCCCCCCAGGCAACATTCAAGATTGACCATGGAAAAATCCGCAGCCGCAATCTCGTCCGCAAGCCTTTCGCCATATAACGCGGATGGGGCTCGCCGGGCGGCATCCCCGTGAATGCGGATGGAGGCCCAATCGCCCGTGGCCAAAAAACGCCAAGGTTGACCCTCATGCGCTTTGGCAGGCTTTATGTTTTCAAGATTCAAACCGCCGTCAACTGCACGGAACGCAGGGGAAATACAGGGAAAATGTAAACAATCCATTTTATCTGGTTATGAAACGGACCGTGCCCTGGCAACACTGAATCCACAATATTGCTCGAATATAGATCCAACATCCAATTTGGCTCCAACATGGAAGACTCGCCCGACGAGGGTTTGACGATATGCCGAACCATTTTGATTGGCCGTGGTAAACGCGACAGCTTCGCGGTACGCCTCCCTCCCCCAAAAAAACGTGCGAATCCATGCGTTGTTCTGTCGCCAGAGTCCCACGGATGGGCGGCGCGCGGAACACCATCAGGGGTTTTCTTCAGGGGCCTCTTCAGGTTCTGCGAGCAACTGCTCGACATAATTTTCCACCAATTCCTGCTGACGGTCTTTGTCGGTTTGGTGTTCCGATTCCAAGCGTTCCAATTGTTCGCGCACGGAGGCGATCCGTTGTTCGCGCATTTCCATGCGGCGTTCCACCATTTCGCCCACGGCCAACTTCAACGCCTCCACGGCTTCCTGCCGTTCTTCGTCGGTTTCGGCGTTGCGAATCGCATCCACCTGCTCGCCGAACATCCGCTGTTGTCGGTCTTGACGATGTTGACGGCGAACTTCATTCAGCCCCTCTCTCACGGCCTCGCGGAATGCCCGGGGATCTTCCTCCCGCAACTCCATCAGGCGCGCGTGTTCATCGGGGTCGTTTTCACTGAGATGATTCATCCAACGTTCGAGCACGGGATGGGATCGATCCCGTCCGCCCCGGGCCTCTTCGCTTCGTTCGGGTCCGCGTCCGCGTTGCGGGCGGTCGGCAGGGCGTTCTTGGGCACTGAGATGCAGTCCAAGGGTCATCAGGCAGATGGTCATGATTGTCGTTCTGGTTTTCATATGGAGTCCTCGATTAGATGTGGGAGATCCAGTTCGTCCCAAAAATGGGGGTTGACCCCATTGAGATCGAACCAGGCGGTTTCGGTCAGTTCGAGCAATTGCAAATCGAGCAAATCCAATTCCGTGAGGAATGGATCGGCGTCCAAAGTCCGTACGTCTTCAGGGGCGGGCCGCGCGTCCGCGATTTGGGGGGCGGTATCCGCGCCGGGTTCACGGCGCAGGGCGGATGCCACCAGCAAAAATACGGCCAGGGCGGCCGCGGCCGCAAACGGCCATTGACGGAAAGCGGGTTTGGATTTTCCGGCTTCCCGCAAAATCCGGGCTCGGGTGAATTCGTCCAGTTCCGGGACCTCCGCCCCTTTGGATTGGGCCAGTTGACGGTTGAACGCGGAAAATTGCTCCGCCGTCTCGCGATGTTCGGGGCTGGATGCCAGCAGGCGTTCCAGCGCCGAAAGGCGTTCTGCGGAAAGTTCGCCGCTGTCGCGCAGCAGCAATTCGCGTTCGAGTTCTTCAGGATTCATGATGCATGTCCAGGTTTGGGAAGATTGTGGTGGTCGTCCGCGAGTTGTTCCCGCAGACGGCGAAGGGCGTATTGCATGCGGGCCAGGGCGGTGTTGATGGAGACGCCCTGTATATCGGCGATTTCCTTGAAAGGGAGTTCCGCCTCGGTGCGCATGAGAAAAACTTCTTTTTGTTCCGGGGGCAGGGTATCGACGGCGGCGCGAATGCGTTCGCCCAACTCGCGGTCGCCCATGTCCCGGTCAGGTCCGGCTTTGTTCGAAGCCACGAAGGCCTCCAGTCCGACCATGTCCGGGTTTCCGCTTCCGGATCCGCCGACGGGTTGTTGCAGGCTGGTGTCCGGTTTGCGTTTGCGGGACAAGTCGATGACCCGGTTGCGGGCAATGCGGTAGAGCCAGGAAAGCAGGCGATCGCTTTTGTAGGTATGCAGTCCCCGCACCGCCCGCAACCACACGTCTTGGAACACATCCTCGGCCGTATGCACGTCTCCCACCATGCCATAAATGAACCGGAACAGCGGTTGACGCGTTCGGTCCACGATCGTGCCAAGGGATTCCAAATCCCCCTGACGGTAGGCATGCAAAAGGTTTTCAAGGTCAAGGTCCTCCATATCAGAATTGATTCACATAACCTAAGAACGATGTCACCTCCGAAATATTGCCAAGAAAAGAAAAGATCTCCTCTCTCCCCTTCTTTTCCTCTCCGCAACCAACAACCAGCAACCAACAACCAGCAACCCACAACCAGCAACCAGCAACCAACAACCAACAACCCACAACCAGCAACCCAACCACCACCCTTTTTCCTTTTCATCCCTACCAGGTCAGTGGTACGGTTTCAGGCATGAACTTCCAACCGCTGGTCCGATTTCTCGCCCTGTTTTCCGCCATGGCATTGACCCTTTTCGTGGCGTATTTTTTCTTCATCTTTACGTTGTTTGGGGGCGGGGGAAGATTTTATACGCCTTTGGTCTTGGTGATCACCGTGGTACTATTGGTCTTTGAGGTCGTCTTTACGTATTGGCGGTCCAAGCGAAGGCTGCTGGTCAAACTGTTGCAAGGTTTCGGGGTTGTGTGTGTTTTGGCGGTGGCGGGTCGGATGACCCATCAAGCGTATCACGGCAGTTTTGCGGTGGTGGACACGGAGGTGGATATCCGGAAATACGATCCGTTCCGTCCGGGAACCCTGGCGGTTTCCCTGGACGAAGCGGCCACTTTGCGCCTGGAGGGCGATCTGCCCCGGCTGGATGGCGCCACCGCCCTCTATCCGGTGTATGCGGCGTTTGTCCGGGCAACTTACCCGGAGGGGGATTATGGTTCTTATAACAGTGTGGTGCAATGCACGAAAACGGGCACGGCCTATGATCGTTTGATCAAGGGCCAAACCGACATGATTTTCGTGGCCCGTCCCTCCCAAGCGCATTTGGACATGGCGGAGGAACTCGGGGTGGAATTGATCCTGACCCCGATTGGCCGGGAAGCTTTCGTGTTTTTTGTCAATGAACAAAACGAGGTGCGCGGATTGACCACGGAGCAAATCCAGGGCATCTACAGCGGCGAGATCACGAATTGGCGGGACGTGGGCGGCGCGAACCAAGCGATTCGCCCTTTCCAGCGTCCGGAAAACAGCGGCAGCCAAACCATGTTGCAAACCCTAATGGAGGGAAAAACGCTGATGGAACCGCCCACCGAGGATGTCGTGGCCGGAATGGGCGGCATCATCAATCAAACCGCCAATTACCGGAATTACAGGGGATCGATCGGCTATTCCTTCCGCTTTTTCGCCTCGGAAATGGTCCAAGAAGGTCAAATCCGCTTTTTGGAGGTGGACGGCGTGGCCCCCACCCGCGAAAACATCGCCAACGACACCTATCCGCTCTCCACAAACCTGTACGCAATCACCACCCCGAACAGCAAACCCCAAACGGAGAAATTGTTGGCTTGGATCTTGTCGGACCAAGGCCAGGAGATTGTCAAAAAGACGGGATACACGCCCATACAATAAAACCTACCTGGCTTGATTGGCTCAAGAATTATGAACAGAACACTGTTGGAGGGACTCCACCGCATTCGTCGCGTAGCGACGTCCGACGCATAGCCGTGGATTTCAATCCACGGGACGACGGAAAACCAACGGAGTGCGCCGCGTAGCGTCGCCTGACGGACCCGGGGGTTTCAACCCCATTCTGATTTTGGAATGAACCACAAGCTTATCTTGCCGACGGAACGTTGAGTAGTATAAGGAACAGTAGTGAGCAAAGGCCACGCCACCGCGTTTTCCTCTCTGCGTTCTCTGCGTCCTCCTGTTCAAATAATTTCGGTGAATTGGATCGGAGATGGCGGTTAGGATTGGGATTACGATTACGATTAGGATTACGATTAGGATTACGATTAGGATTACGTTTCACCGCAAAGATCTCAGGGATTCAGGTCCAAAATCCGCGACGGAAACACCTGCTTATAGTTCAACTTCGACTGCAATTCGGCATAGGCCGGGGCGGATTCCGGGAAAACCCCGGCCAAGATCGCCACCAGGTATTTTTTCACTTCCGGCTGGATGGCGATGGCGGTCACGTCTTCGGCGGACGGAGCCTCGTCCGCCTTGAGCCATTGCAGGAAGGTGCGGATCTCCCGTGAAGTTCCCGACAGCATTTCTTCCAAGTGGCCCAGGTATTCATCGGCCAAGTCCGCGCGGTCCTGCCGCAGGGACAAAACGGCCATCACCACACGCTGTTCAAACGGAGAGGGCTCGTCCAGTTCCGTCAAATAGGCATGGCAAGCGTCCAAATCTCCCTTGGACGCGGCAAGCATGAAAGCCGCATGGCCTTTCCCCGGATTCCCGGAAGGATACGCCATGGGATCAAAAGTCGCTGCGGCGTAGTCAAAATGGAACCGCAATTGTCGAATGAGTTCATCCGCGTCTTCCTTGAATACGGTGGACTCGGGACCGTACAGCAGCGCGTGATAACCGTCCCGCAATCGGTCGGCTCTCTGGGGCTGACCGGACAGAATCAAGGCCAGCCCGTAATTCCGAACATGCTCGAAATTCCAGACCGCATCCTCATGCAACCGGTTCAAATGCGCCACCAACGGATCCCAATCTTCCGTGGCCCACAGGACTTGAAGCCACATGGATTCAAACAATTTGTGGTCCGGGTCCAGTTCACGCGCAACTTGCACATGAGGTTTGGCCATGGCAAATTCCCCGCGAACGGCATGATGATACGCGATGGCGTTGTGGGTGTGCGGCGGGGCATCGGATCGTTCGGACAGACGGAAAAAACGTTGATGGGCCAGGTCGGGATCCAAGGTCGCCCGCGCCAACAGATACATCCACACGGCATCGTCGGGGTGAGCCGACAGCATTTCCCCGTAGAAGGGTTCGAGGTCATCCTCCCGCGACATTCGCTCCATGACCGACTGATAGTAGCGGTGTACTTCAATTTTCGGCGGATGCCGCCGAAGAAAGGGCTGCAGGTTTTCCACGGACTCCTCCGGCGGCAGAATGCTGGACAGGATTTCCAGGATTTCATGCCGATCCGGCTGCAAGGCAAACGCGCGGAGCAGCCATTCCTTTGCGGCACTCTCACTTTCCCCCATATAGAGCATCTGAAAATGTTCGGCCATTCCATTGAAAGGCAGCACGGTCACCGTGCTCTTCCACGTGTGGCTGTTTCCCGTCAATCGAAGCTGATTGGGCAATGCTTGCATAAAATAATCGGTGTCAAAGGAGGTCAACAACTCGCCACTGTGCAAGGCATATCTGGGTTCTCTGGCGCGGTTCAGATTGGCCTCGGTCCGGTATTCCGCCGATTCCCATAACAGCACCGCCTGCCGATCGGGATTGATCACATATTTCCGGGAATCCGAAATGCGCTCGAAAAACCCGCGGCGGAAGGTCAGCGTTTCCGGCGGAGGCGGGATCAGGTCCTCGTCCCGGTTGCGGATTTCCAAACGAATCTTCCCCTCGGGCAGGCTGATCTCTCGTCTGCGATTGGGTCCCAAAAAATGCGCTTCGCCATTCACAACCACCTCATAGGCCACCGGCAGTCCGTTGACCAAGGTGAATTCCACGTCATTTTTATTGGCCAGACTCAGCATGATCATGATGCCCATCACCACAACCGCAAGCACGGGCAAGGCCCAGGAGGCCACCCGAAATCCGAGTGTCGCTTCCGATTTGATCACGGGCTTGAGGATAAAAAAACGCCGCAACGTTTTGGCATCCTTGCCCTTGGGGCGCTTGGCCGTTTGTTCCAGGTACGCCAACTCCTCCTGAAATTCCCGTTTGCCGGCCACGGTTCTGGCTTGGGGAATATAGTCCAGCGCCTCCTCGGCCCGTCCATAGGCGATCATGGCCTGTAGAGCCGCGGAAATCTTGAGGGGATCGGGTTCTTCGAGCTGCAACTCGTCCCGAAGCCGGGGCAGAATATAATCGAAATTTCCATTCAAGGCCGCGAGAACAAATAGCCGGCGTTCATTGTCCGGGGACGGATCGGATTGCACCACCCGATGCATGATCTCTTCGGCGCGTTGCCGGTCCAAAAAATGTTCCCAGGCTTCCGACAACACCACCAAGGGCGTCATGCTCTGCCACTGCCGGTTTTCCAGCGCCTCCGCCACCTGACGGAATTCTTGATATGCCTGCAGTCCCACCAGGGCACCCAACAAATCCGTCACCGCATCGGCTTCGCTCTTGCCCTCCGGGGACGCCGTGACCTCACCAACCACCTCCCGGACCGTTTTCTGCCATTCTTTCAAAGACAGGACCCGATGTCTGCGGCATTTCGGACAGTCATTGATCACCCGTTTGCGGCGCAGGGGAATGAGGGGAACAAACAACGCGGTCAGGCACAACAGGGTGTCATAGGTGTCCAAAAGCCCTTCGTACCCGCAAAATTCACAGG
Source organism: Verrucomicrobiota bacterium (assembly GCA_020831635.1). GTDB lineage: Bacteria > Verrucomicrobiota > Kiritimatiellia > SS1-B-03-39 > UBA6053 > PXAS01. Next base: position 61,659 of record JAFIGC010000008.1, read on the forward strand.
TGGTCAGGCTCTGGTGCCGATTCTTTTTTCCGGCGTAGCCGGTTCCAAATCCGTTTACAGTGTAGGGCATCTCGGATCTCCGATGGTATTTTGAATAAGACCGTGCCTTCAATTGGACTTTTCAAACATGTTTTGTCAATCATTTTGAGCAATCTGAATTGCTTTGCAATCAAAAGAGATGATAGAATGAAACCGAATGCCACCCCTCATCCCCCCACACTTCCAAACCGGAGGCTTTTCATGAAATTCCAGTTCCCCGCCCGCAGGATTCTCTCCTTGGCCTTAGTGATGATTGCCGCGCAAACAACCCAAGCGAAAGAACGACATCACCGTCTGGACGCGCAAAGTCCGACCCAACAGCGACAAGTGCTCACCTGGTCCGTGGACCGGGAAATCGTGGGCGTGCGCGTGGAGGTGTTGGAAGGCACGCCGATCATCAATACCGTGAAAGTCATGCCCGGACAGGATTTCCGGGTGGGCGCACGCATCGCCAAGGGCACGCATTGGGAGGGCCGTCTGGACCGTCCGGCCACCCCCACCCGCGTGGTGGTCAGCACCGATGTCGCCCGCGGCAGCAGCATTCGCGTGGTGCTCATCACCTCCGATGCCCAGCCCGCCCCCAAACCGCCGGCCGCGTCCGAGGGCCGGGTACAGCGTCCCTCCAGAAGAACCCAGGCCTTGGAATGGCAGGTCAACGAGGAAATCCGCGGTTTTGAAATCGTGGTCCTCGAAGGCCGTCCCATCATCAACACCATCAAGGTCGTCGGCGTCCAGGATTTCACAATCGGGGCCTACATCGATGCGGGCTCCAGCGTCAAACGCGAGTTTGAACAGCCCCGACAGGTGGGCCGCATCCGCGTGAGCGTGGACCGGGCCGATGCCAGCGCACTGGAATTGCGGTTGATCAAATAGGATTGCTCCCTTGACAACCCCCATGCTTTCATGGTTGGGTATCTGTCCGCATATTCTCGTCGGAAGCACAGCGCTTCCCTATTCTGATTGGATAAAAGGACAGACATGACCCTATTTGAAAGATTGCCAAACCCGATTCGCAACGCCGCCACCCTCGCCCTGGCCTGCTTGACCCTCCTCCCCTTGGCCGCACCAGCGGACAACGGGCTTCTGCAAACCCCGGAAGGCGAACTAATTCTCGCCCGCTTCGAACTGCCGATCCCAGAGACGGATGACTCCGAGGATGTCCCGGATGCCGCGCCCACGACCCTTCACCTGCAGATCCGGGGCAATGAAATCGTCAACCTAAACGCCATCAAAAGGCGACCCGATGGCCGAAGGGTTTCCGACACCCATTTGCACATGGGCGAGGTCCACCTGCGACTGGATGCCGCGTCTCTTCTCAAAAACGTCTTTCTTCCGGAGGATCATCAAAACCACGAATTCGGTGCGGCCCTGAATCAGGTCCACGGCCCCCTATATCACGCCTGGGACGCGGAATCCCTTCAACGGGAAGGCCAACGACTGCACGGCAACTTGATCCGAAACACTTGGGCAGAGGATGCCTTCGGCGAACCTCAAACCTGGGCCCTGGACTTCACCTTCCAAGAAGATGGCAGCATTGTTGCCACGGACGACGAATCTCCCGTCGGCACCTGGAACACCGCCGAGACCGCGCGTAGTCGGGATCCAGTCACCTTCGATTATCCCGCCCGGCATGGCGCCGCGGGCAACAATCACGCCCCGGATTTCGATACGGTGTTCCTCGTCGAACTGAGCGAGGCCACCCCGCTCTGGTGGAGTGAAGTCCGATTTGGCGGAGGACGCGACGGATGGATCGACGAGATCGCCGACGGCATCTTTGCCCCCGTCCATGGTGGCAATGCCACACCGGTTCTCGGTGACGGCACCCTGTTCTTGCACCACCAACGCCCCAATCCGGGCCACATGGGCCGACGCGATTCGCTTTGGGGTCAGGTGGAGCCGCAACCTCTGCTGGGGGACGAAGGGATCACGGCCGTGGATGCCGCCACCGGCGCCTGGCTTTGGTCCCGGGTTTTCCCCGAAGCGGCCATCGCCCTTCATCACGGGGAAAGCGAAGGCAAACACAACACCGGCGCTTTTCACAATGGCCGCTATTTCGCGATGACGCACGACGGCATGCTCCGCGCGTTGGACGGGGAAAACGGCGACGTCCTCTGGTCCCGGGAAGTCGAGAAATTCGCCTCCCGCGCCCAAACCCGCAGAGCGGAGACCCTCGCCTCCGAAAGGCTCCCGGAAGCGGAGTCTTATCTCCCCAACCTCGTGTTGGCGCCGCCGGCCCTGATCGTCGGGGAACACGCCTTTCGCTTGGAAGACGGCGAACCGCTTTGGCGACAAGAAGGCACCCCGGTTTTGTGGAACCGCGACGGGGATCCGCGGGTGCTGTTTCTGGACGGAGAAACGATTCGCTGCATTCGTCCCGCCGACGGAGAGGTGTTGTGGACGCAGCCTCTGGGCAATATCGTGCGCACCGAACACAGCGGCGTCATCGTCCCGCGGGTCATCGAAGATGTGCTCATCACCCGCCAAAGCGGTTTCGGCGACATCACCCTCGCGGGACATCGGCTGACAGAGGACGGCGTCGAAAAAATCTGGGAAACCGAACGCCCACGCACCATCGAAACCACTCTGCCCGTTCCCGCCCCCGAAGGCTTTATCACCCTGGATCTGCGCTCCGGAGAAAACACCCCGCGCACATTGGTTTTGGCGGATTTAGAGACCGGCGAAGAACTGCGTACCCATGGTTTCGAACCCGAAACCCGCCACCCCGAACTGCTATCCCTGGGCAATCGCATTTTGATCCGCGCCGATTCGATTTCGGGTGATGGCGCGTTCGCCTGGCACGACAGTCGCGGGCTTTTCCCCATTGGCGACGAATCTTGGATCCCCCAGACCCATGCCCGGCATGACGGAGGTGGCGACGGCCCGCTCGGCTTTCTCGTTGCCGATGGGCGCCTGTTCCTGCGTGGCAACCAACGCCTTGTGGCCTACGATTTGCGCGTTCCCCCACAGGACATCGAACCCCTGCGCGTGGTCGGCGCCTTTTCCGCCGGCAATCCCGAAAGGCTGCTCGTAAACTTCAACCAACTCGTGGAATATGATCGGGCCGGGGACCCCGCGCGCTACCAAATCAGTGACGAGATCCAGGTCCATGCCGCCGAAATCCTCCCCGACGGCCATACCGTCGAACTCAGCGTCGATCCCCTGCGGGAGGATGTCACCTACACCTTGCAGGTGGACGGACTCAAAGTCCTCGGCGGCACCGGAGAAGCCTTGAGCGACCAAGTCGAATTCCAACATTTGGCCTTCGCCCCGCTGAAGGTCAATTTCCAAGACCCGGACACCGATGTCCCCGAGGGATACCTTGCGGATGTTGGGGAACCTTTCCAACGGCGCGACCCCTATGCCTTCGGCTGGTCGGGAGACGTCACCGGCGCCAGTCGCGCGCGCGGTGGTGGGGAGGACGAGCGTTACAGGACCCTCCTGCATTTCGAGGGCGAAACCTGGTCCGCGGAACTGCCCAACGGACGATACAAGGTCCTGCTCGTTTGCGGCGATCCCTCGCACACCGACCAAAGGAACGTCCTCAAGGTCAATGGAGAGTCCGTGACCGACTTGACCCCGGAAAACAGCAATTTCGATCGCTTTGAACTCATCGTGACGGTCACGGACAACAAGCTGACCCTCGAACCCCAACCCGAGGGCCGCAACCACAAAATTTCCTATCTGCACATTGCCCAAACCACCGAAGACTAACCAAACCCAAATCCACTTCAAACTTTTCATTTGCCCCGGGGGACATTTCCGCTAAAGAGAAAAGTTCCGATTTTCTCAATCCTGAATCCGTGGGAGTTTTGCATGGAAGGCGTGCAAGATCCCACGGTTTCAGGTCAATCAAAGAAGTGGAAAGCACAAAATGAAAAAACTCAAATGCGCCGTCATCGGCCTTGGCATGGGCCACCATCACCTGCTCAGTTATCAAAAAAATTCCCGCGCGGAACTGGTGGGCGCCGCCGATCTGGACGAGAAAAAACTCAAGCGCGCGGAAGAGGCGTCCCCGGGGATCCGGACGTTCACGGATTACGCGGAAATGCTTCGGGTCACCCAACCCGATGTCGTCAGCATCGCCCTACCCAACAGCCTCCACCTCCCCGTGGCCGTGGCTTGCATGGAAGCGGGGGCGGACGTGCTCTGCGAAAAGCCCATGAGCACCGATCTGGCCGGAGCCCTGAAGATGCAATCCGAAGCCGAACGCCTCGGGCGCACCATTTACATGAATCTGTCCCAGCGCTTCAACCCCTTTCACCGCGCCGCGCGCAAGCTTGTGGACAGCGGCGTGCTGGGCGAAGTCTACCACGGCTATACCTCTTGGACCCGCCGGGACGGCATGCCCGGTTTCGGCGGATGGTTTGGACAGAAAGCCCTTTCCGGCGGCGGACCGCTCATCGACCTCGGCGTCCACCGCATCGACATTGCCCTCTGGCTCATGGGCACCCCCAAACCCGTGACCGTCTCCGGGGTCACCCACCATCGCCGCGGCATTCCTTTGGCCCACAAACAGGGCAAGGTTTTCGACGTGGAGGACTTTGCCAGCGGACTGGTGCGCTTTGAAAACGGCGCCTCCCTGCTCTTCGAGATCTCCTGGGCCGGTTATCAAGAGGACCACGAACGGCAGGCCCTGCGGCTGGTCGGAACCGACGGCGGACTGGAGGCCGAGCCCGGTGCCAACGGCTGGGAATTGGTGCTCAGCCACGACATCGGCGGCATTCCCATGGCCTCGAGAATGCCCGCGCCCAAAGGGAACGCCCCCTATTCCTGCGAGGAACTCGTCGACAGCATCCTCGACGGCACCGACTTCCCCGCCACCGCCCGGGACGGCATCCGCATGCAAATCATTCTCGACGCCCTCTACGCCAGCGCCGAGTCCGGCCATGAGATTGATGTGAAATCCTTTGCTCCCGAAGCCTTCGCGCTGTTATGATCCAACTGGCGGGCATCTTGTTTTGGGCGTACACCTTGGGATCGATCCCAACGGGCTTTCTCTTGGTGCGCTTACTCAAAAACAAGGACCTGCGCAAGATCGGCAGCGGCTCCACCGGTGCCCGCAACGCGGGCCGCGTGCTGGGCCGCAAGGGCTTTTGGCTCACCCTGGCTGGAGACACCGCCAAAGGGACACTGGCCGTGGGACTCCCCCTGTGGCTGAATTCCTCCCTCGAAGGGGTCTGGGTCGCGCTCGCCGCGTCCACCGCCGGCCATGTCTGGCCGGTTTGGCTCCGCTTTTCCGGGGGACGCGGCGTGGCCGTGAGCTTGGGCGCCCTCGCCGTGGCCGCACCGCTTCCGCTGGGCGTGCTCGCCGTTGTCACCGGCATCGTGGCCCTGATCACCCGCCGTTTTCAAATCAGCGGCCTCGTCGGTTTTCTTTCGCTTCCATTCGCCGCCCTGGCCCTGCAACGCCCCGGGGGCGAGATCATCGCCCTCACGACCCTAACCGCCATCGTGCTGTATGCGCACCGCGCCCTGATCACCCAAACACTGGCGCGCACCCCCGCCCCGCCCAAGAAGGAGTCCGCCGCGCATGAGTAGTCCCAACAAACTGTGCTTCAAAATCGCGGACTCCGCCGAGGAGTTCCGGCAGATTCGCGAACTCAATTACCACACCTTTGTCAGGGAAATCCCCCAACACCAACCCAATTCCGAAGAATCGCTGCGGGACCGCTTCGAAAATGAAACCGTGTACTGCATCTGCATGCGCGGTAACAAACTCGTGGGCATGATCGCCCTCCGCAGCCAACGCCCGTTCTCCTTGGATCAAAAGCTGGACAATCTGGACGCCCTCCTGCCCGCCCACAAATCCGCCTGCGAAATCCGGCTCCTGGCCATCCCGGCCCAACACCGCCACGGAAGAATTCTCGCGGGCCTGTGCATGCTCGTCTACGAATATTTCGAGACCCGCGGCCACGATCTCGGAATCCTCTCCGGAACCCCGCGACAGGTCAAACTCTACCGACACTTTGGCTTCGCCCCCTTTGGTCCGGTGGTGGGCACTCCCGAAGCGCCCTACCAACCCATGTACCAGACCATGTCCCATTTTCTGCGCCTCGCCCGGAAAATGAACCGCCCCATGTTCCGCACCCTGACCCGCGGCGAGGTCAACCTCCTGCCCGGCCCCGTCCACCTGACCCCCCGGGTGCGCTCCGCCCTCGGCGCCAAATCCATATCCCACCGCAACCAGCGTTTCGCCGACCTCCTCGCCCGCACCCGGGACAGCCTTTGCCAATTGACCGGAGCTCCCGACGTGGCCGTGGCCATGGGCACCGGCACCCTCGCAAACGATTTGGTCGCCGGACAAATCGCACAGTACCCGGGACGGGGATTGATCCTCTGTCACGGGGAATTCGGACGCCGCCTGGTGGACCACGCCACCCGCTTTCAACTCGATTTCGATCTCCTGGAACTTCCTTGGGGCGAGACTTTCACCGAGGCTCAAATCGCCGACGCCCTCGCCTCCGGTCCCGCGAAAACCTGGATCTGGGCCGTACACGCGGAAACTTCCACCGGCATTCTCAACGATCTGGATGCCTTGAAACGCCTCGCGCAACGCTTTGAATGCAAACTCAGTCTCGACTGCATCAGTTCCCTGGGCAACCTCCCTTGCGACCTGCGCGGGGTGGCCCTGGCATCAGGCGTTTCCGGCAAAGGACTGCGCTCCCTCGCGGGACTTTCCCTGGTCTTCCACGACCAAAATCCGCCCCCGTCCGTCCGACCCCTTCCCCGTTCCCTGGATCTTCGCCTGTACATCGAGGGCACCATCCCCTTCACCCTGTCCTCCAACCTGGTGACCGCCCTGAAAATCGCCTTGGAATCCTTGGACCCTGAAAGCCGCTACCAAGAAGTCCGTGAAAAAACCCAATGGGCCCGACAGGCCCTGCGGGAAGCCGGGATTCCCTTTCTCGGCGATGCGGATTCCTTTTTCCCCGGCGTCATTACCATCCCCCTGCCACCGCATGTGAACGCGGCAACCCTGGGTCGGGTCATGGAAGAAAAAGGATGGCTGCTCAGCAGTCACAGCCAATATCTTCTCGACCGAAACTGGGTGCAGATTTGCTTCTTTGGTCCGGCCCGAACCGAAGACCTTCCGCCCATGATCCGGCGATTGGCGCGGGCCATTCATTCCGAAGTTCCATGAAAAAACGCCTGATTTCCGCATCCGCCCTGCTCCTGACCGTCGCTACCGCCATCGGACTCGACCGGATGGCGCGCCGTCCCCTTCGGGAAATTCCAATCTTTACCACCGCACTCCTGATTGGGGTGTTGCTCATGGGCGCATTTGAACTTCGCACCCTGTTCGCCAAATGGGGGAAATTCAGGAAACCTTTTCCCATCGCCCTAATTTGTATCGGTGTACCCGGCGCTTTTTTGGTAGCCCTGCGCCTCCGGGAAAACGGACTGCTCTTATTGCTCACCCTCATCGTCGTGGCGAAAATGGTCGACAACGGGGCCCTTTTAGTCGGCAGCCTGTGGGGACGCCGTCACTTCGCCCCCAAAATCAGCCCCAACAAAACCGTGGAAGGACTCTGGGGGGGGCTCATCATCGGCACCGCCACCGCCATGCTCCTCGGCATCTTCCTGCTGCAAAGCACCTGGCTGTTTGGCCTGATTTTCGGGCTGCTCATCAGCCCCCTGGCCATTTCAGGCGACCTGGCCGCCTCCTATCTCAAACGAAAAGCCGGCGTCAAAGACTCCGGCACCCTCCTCCCCGGCATCGGCGGGGTCATCGATTTGATGGACTCCATCCTGCTTTCCGCTCCGCTGGGCTATTTTGTGCTGTCAAACCTACAGGCTTAGAAGACACCTCGAAACGGTCGGGTAAAGAAGGTGCAAATTTATCCGATTTTTGTTTTGATATCCACCCAAATCCGGTTGCCATCGAATTTTCCGACAATCTCTTGTAAAAAAATCACCTTTCACCTCGCATTATGGCCAATCGACGTTAAAATATCTGCATGAGCATAACCGAAGTCCGCAACCTGCCACTCCGTGAGAAGTTCCAAATCCTTGAGGCAATCTGGGACGATTTGAGCGCACGAGTGGATGAAATGAGTGTTTCTCCCGCAGTTAGAGACCTTCTCGACGAGAGAGTAGAGCGCATACGGAATGGATCGGCTGAGGTACACGACTGGGATTCAGTGAAGTTTTCCATTGGACAGTCATGATTCAGGTTCGAATTTCGAGCGATGCGCTTGATGATCTAAGCGATGGTTTTCAATTTTACGAATTGCAGGAACCAGGTTTGGGCGATTATTTCCTCTCCCAATTACGTGCTGACATCGACGGCTTGAAGATTACAGCAGGTATTCATCGCCAGCCTCACCGTCACTTACACAGGTTACTGAGTCGAAAATTTCCATACGCGATATTTTATGAGTATGAGGATACATACGCTGTAGTTGTAGCCGTAGTTGATTGCAGGAGAGACCCAGATTGGATTAGTTCGCATCTTGACAGGTAGCGTATCCATCATGTAAACCATGAACACAACAAGACGCATCATGCAACCTTTACCGGCCACCCTGTTTCGATGATTCTCTTAACCTATTTTCTACCATGAAATCCTTCCTCCCGCTCTGCGCTGTCCTCCTTTGCCTTCCGATCACCCACGCTGAAGAGGTCGAGATGCTCCGACATGGGGATCTCTCCGTTGTTTTGCTCTATCCCGAGTCCGCCACCCTCGCCGACCAGGAGTGGCTCTCCGTCGAGTTCCGCAACGCGGGAAGTGAGAAGATCGAGATCGCCGATGCGTCCTACAGGATGGATATGGAGATATGGGCTGCCGACGAACTGCGCATGACCGGAAACCTTGCCTCGGGAAATACGTACGCCCTCTTCCCGCACTGCTGGGAAGTAACCCCCGTCGCGCCCCGATATGTCGAACCTGGCATCTATACCGTGAGTCAACACCCCAGCCGCTATTCCTCGGCCCTCCTACCGATTCCAAGCGACCATGCGTTCAAAGTGAAGGCGAACATACACTTTCGCCTCACCCTCGCTGACGGCACCCATATCTCAACCCCTCGTGAAGGATTCCCTTTCTCCTTCCGATGGGAAAAACCTGATGCCAAGGGACTGGCAACCATCGAAGAGGAGATCCTGGCAATGCTTGAAAACCCCGAGCCGAAGAGTGCCTCTGTCCACAGTTACCGGCTAAACGCCCTTCTCAAGTCAGTAACGCCCCCCTCTCTCTTCCGATCTCCTCCTCCGCGCCATCGATATCCGCCGCGACGACGAATGGTCCGGAAGGAGGCAGATCATCCAGCTCTATCTCGACACCGCCGATGATATCAATCCTCTTCGCGACTACTACCGGGACCACATTCCCGAAGGTTGGTCATCCCTCTTTGGCGACATCTATCATTTCAACGATGCCCTCTGGCGCGACGACTTTCTCGACCCTTTGGTGAAAGTGGCCACTGACGAGCACCACCCCCGCCGGGATGAGGCCTTCCGGCTTCTCTCCAAACGATGGAAGAAGTGGTCCAACAATACGGAAATACGCTCAGCCCTCGCCCAATCCACCCTCCGAAAATGGAAGCGACTCCAAGGAAATACCGAGGAAGAAATCGCTCACAAAGACCACGCCTACGCCCTGGCCTTCAGCATTCGTGAACTTGGTCAATGCCGCGACCCGAAGTTGATTCCCACCCTGCTTCCCTATCTCAAATGGGATGCACGACACATCGCTGAGGACAAGATCCGATTGGGGGGGACTATTGACCACAATTTCGGAAGGGATGCAGACGATTTCATCCTCCCCCCGACATTCCGCATCCGCGACGAGGCGCTCTACGCGATCCTCACCATTCAATACGGCGACCCGAAGCTTGGTCTGGTTGATCTCGGCTACCAAGAGTTCGCTCCACAACGCATCGGTGCCACCTGGCACCTCAAGGAGGAGGATCGCTGGCGCAACGTGCTCATCCAGAAAGTCATCGACGCTGCCAAGTGATTCCACCGTAACTTCGAATTGAGGAGTCACCTTTTCGCATATAAGGAACTCCCCGTCTTATCCCCCCTCAACGAACTGACGGATTGAATACCCATGGACCTGTTTTGAGTTGCTCATGTAAAGGCGATATGATCCTTCCCCAAATTCCTTCCAGAAGATTCGCGGGACGGCAAGGCCATTTGCGGACCCTTCTTTTCATGGGTTTTGAACGAATTTCCGCGTTAAAATAATCAGCCGGAAAATCATGTCTTGGGCGGGGGGCGCATCCCCGAATTGGTTGCAGGTTGGAAAGGATTGTTATTGAGACAACTACGATTGACCCAGGCTTTGTCGCTTACAACGCATTCTTGAGGCCTCGATGGATAGCGAGACGATTTCTTCGCTCAGCTCCCTGAAACGTTTATACGCCTTGATCTCCCGCTCAATGGCATGGAGATTCTCTGCCCTGACATACTCGGATCGGCTTTTTCCTTGGTGGGTATAGCTAAGTTGGTGGAACGGATGCTTCCGCTCCTCCGGTTTCCGGTACTGCAGGCTCAGGGTACCGGGACGCATGTCCCTGAACGTTGAAATCTCCTCGAAGAGAACGCGGAGCCTTTTCTCGATTTCGCTTACGGATTGTGTCGCCATTTTGGTTTCTCCTGTTATGGTAGCACTTTAATGCTACCTTAAGCCCACACAAGGAAAAACGCCATGAATGATGACTTTAGCCCTCTGGAAAATGAGTTGATGGAAGAGGAGGACGCGTTGTTCGAAGAGATGAAAGTCGAGTTCCGGCAACGACTCCAGGAGCGCCTTCAGAAAAAGATTCAAACCAGGGAAAGCGCCATGCCCGAAGTTCAAAGGCTAAAAAAAAACGGCGGGTCCGCCGGACATTGCGATCCACCTTCGGAGAGGTAAGCATCACGTTCACCAAGGGCTGGTGCCCGGTGGCTGAACAATGGGTGGTGCCCCTCCGGGACGCATGGGGCCTCTCGGATCGTCGGCGTCTCACACCCTCACTGGAACGAAAACTCTGTTGCACCGCCGTTGAAACGGGCTCCTTCGAGAAAGCCGCCACTCTGGCCGGAGAATGGGGATGCCCCATAAGTGATGGGGCCATCCACGACTGTGTTGCGCGACTCGGTGGACACGCGGAGACCCGGCCGCTTGATGTAACCTCAGACTTCCTGATCTAGACGGAAATTGATTTGGCACATTTGGCATTCATTCAGG
>JAFIGC010000127.1 GCA_020831635.1 Verrucomicrobiota bacterium
ACTACAAAAAAACCTTTTCACAAATCTTGTTAGATATTTTGGAAACTTCCGAATCCCAGCCATTTCCAGAATGATGGGGGTTGGGTCGGGGACAGAATGATGAGTTGACAGAATGAGCTCCGCATTCCGCACTCCGAACTCCGTACTTGATGGGGGTTGGGAAAAAGGAGAGGGTCACTCGTAATTCGTCATCCGTAATTCGTCACACGTAATAGGTCACTCGAATTCGTCATTCCCCTTGGCCCCTGAATTTGACAGAATGAAGGGATAAGATCATGCTTCACCAGCAACCAGCAACCAGCAACCAGCAACCAGCAACCAGCAACCAGCAACCAGCAACCCACAACCCCAACGGCAACCTGCCCATTGACAACCTCTCCGGGGGGTGTAAATTCGGCCCCATGAGCAATGCAAACGAAGAGGAGGCCAAGGCCCCGTCACATGGCGGTGCGAATACACGAATGTACCCGGTCCGGGGCATGAGTTGCGCAAGTTGCGTGGCGAATGTCGAGCGGGCCCTGGTTGCCTTGGACGGGGTGGAAGCCGCGCAGGTCAATTTCGCTTCCGAGAAAGTGAAGGTGGTCTTTGACCCGGCCAAAATTACCGAGGCGCGGATGGCCGGGGAGATCAAACGGATCGGCTACGAGATGGTGACCGGGGACGATCAAGCCTCCAACGCGGGGGGCGAGTCCGAGGAAGAGCGGGCGGTACGGGTGGCTTGGCGTCGGCTGGTTTCAGCGGCGGCCTTTTCGGGGACGATCATGGTGCTCATGGTGGTGCATATGTTTTTCTTCACCATTCCCGGCTACCTGGCCATGACCGCGGTTCTGGGTGCGCCGGTTGTGCTCTGGATTGGCCGCCACGTGCATCTTGGCGCATTCCGTTCCATGAAAAACCGTTCGCCCAACATGGATGTGCTGGTGAGTCTTGGCTCTCTGCCTCCCTATCTGATCGGACTGGCCGGTTTTTTTCTGCCCATTCAAACTTTCATTGAGATGGCGGCCACCATCATGACCTTTCACCTCATCGGGAAATATCTGGAGGTGCGGGCCAAGGGGCGGGCGAGCGACGCCATCCGCAAACTCGTGCAAATGGGAGCCAAGACCGCGACCATTCTCGTCGATGGAGAAGAGCGCAAGGTCGATTTGCAGGACCTCTCGGTGGACGATGTCATGGTTGTCCGCCCCGGCGAGAAAATCCCGACCGACGGGGTGGTCATTTCGGGGGAAAGCAGCATCGACGAGTCCATGGCCACCGGGGAGTCCTTTCCCGTGCGCAAAGAACCGGAGTCCGAAGTGATCGGTGCCACCGTAAACCGCGAGGGCATGCTCAAGATCCGCGTCACCAAGGTCGGAAAAGACACTTTTCTGAGTCAGGTCATTCGCATGGTCGAAGAGGCGCAGGGCACCAAAGTGCCCATACAGGAGTTTGCCGACCGGATCACCGGATATTTCGTGCCCGCGATTCTGGTGATCACCGCCGCAACCTTCGCCAGTTATCTGATTTTTCCCGATTTTCATCAGGGTATCCTTGAGTGGGGCGCGGGCTTCCTGCCTTGGGTCAACCCGGGCCTGAGCCCACTGGCCACCGCATTCGTGACCGCCACGGCGGTGCTCGTCATTGCCTGCCCCTGCGCGCTGGGGTTGGGAACGCCCACCGCGCTCATGGTCGGCAGCGGCGTCGGCGCGGAGAAGGGGATTCTCATTCGCAACGGCGAAGCGGTGCAGACCCTGCGCGAGGTGAAAGCCATCGCCTTCGACAAGACCGGGACCATCACCCGAGGGAAGCCCACCGTGACCGATGTCATCCCGCACGGGGAAACCAGCGAGCAGACCCTGCTCGAGGTGACCGCGAGCCTCGAGCACGCCAGTGAACATCCCTTGGCGAAAGCGGTGGTCGACGGCGCGGCCGAACGCGGAGTGAAACCGAAAGACATCACGGACTTCACTTCGGTCACCGGCAAGGGGGTGAAAGGAAAGCTCGACGGGGAGGCCGTGTTTGTCGGAAGCCGGAGCCTCCTCTCGGAAGAGGGGATTGACACCGAAGCGGTGGAAGAGACTTTGGTCGCCCTGGAAGAGGATGCAAAAACCGCAATGCTCGTTGCCCGCGGAAAGACGCTGCTTGGGATCATCGCGGTCGCGGACCCCATCAAAGACGAGGCCGTCCAAGTGATCGCCGAATTGGAAAAACGAGGGATCGTCACCGCCATGATCACCGGGGACAACCGGCGAACCGCGGATGCCATTGCCCGCCGCGTCGGCATCAGTCGAGTGCTCGCGGGGGTGATGCCCGACGGGAAAGTCGACGAAGTCATCAAATTGCAGGACGAGTATGGCACCGTCGCCATGGTCGGCGACGGGATCAACGACGCCCCCGCCCTCAAGCAGGCCAACGTGGGCATCGCCATCGGCACCGGAACCGACATCGCCATAGAAGCCGCCGATGTGACCCTCGTCCGGGGCGACTTGACCGCGCTCGTGACCGCCGTGAACCTAAGTGGCGCGATTTTCCGCAAGATCAAAGAAAACTTTTTTTGGGCCTGGGTCTACAACATCCTGGCCGTGCCGGTCGCCATGTTTGGCCTGCTCCATCCCATGATTGGCGCCGCCGCCATGAGTCTCTCCTCGTTGAATGTCGTCTACAACAGCCTCAGGCTGCGAAAAATCAGAGTCGAACCCAAGTATGATGCACCGGAAGTTGCGGCGGAGTAGGGTGCGCGGCGAAGCCGCTTTGGAGTGCGTGTAGCGAGCGCCGCGAAGCTACCGCTTTTGCCACGGCCAAAAGTAAAGTCCCGGAATACGACCAATCCATTGTCATACATTGCCATGCGTTGAGGTACATTGCCATACATTGTGATGCATTGCCATATATTGTCATACATAGCCATACATCATCAAGCATAACCACGCATCACCAAGTATTACCACGCATCACCACGCATCACCAAGTATCACCACGCATCACCACGCATCACCACGCATCACCACGCATCACCATGTATAACCACGTATTACGACCGTATTGCAACAGGTAGTTTCTGTGCCCCTGGTGTCCAAGATTCGAACCGTAGCCCGTGGGGGACAAATCGGTGAAAATCCGAGTCTCGGGATACCCAGACGCACGTATGTTCGATTGCGGTTGCGGCATGGTGAGCGTCCGCCACAAGTTTCCCCCTGCAAGCCGTTTTCCGACACAAATGACTGAAAAGTTCCCATTGGGCGCGGCCAGGGCAAACCCAATCGGTTTGCGGCAGAATCATCAGACTTTCCACAAAGGCCAAAGCCATGGGTTGGGGTGTAGGTCCGTTTGGAAATTTCGGGTGCGTGCATACGCGGACAAATCCTGAGGCCACGGAGGGAGTGAGTCCGAAAAAATGCCCTTCGCGGCAAAGCGTTTCCAGCTTTTTCCGATAGAAATCATGATGTTCCTGATCCTCCCGGTGTGCATAGATCAGGATGTTGACATCCAGAAGCTTCACGACGCACTCTCTTTTCCATAAAGCTCCAAGTCCTCCGCCACCATCAGTTCGTGGATTTCCTCCGGGTTCGTGTCCAGCCGGGTTGCCCGTGGCGGTGCATAGGTGGGCAAATGAACATCGACGACATCCCCGTTGAACGGATGGGTATTCAAAGTCCGCATCAGGGCCTCATCCACGATCGCGCTCAACGTGGTCTTACGTTCTGCGGCCTTTTTCTTTGCCATTTCGATCAGATCATCCCGTAAAATCAGTGTCGTTCTCATAATTATGTATCATACATATGATTTTTTTAAAGCTCAAGGAATAACACCACAAAAACACGCGTGGACAGATCGCGCTCGAAACCACGGCCACGTATGCTGTGCGAATGAGCTTCTATTGCAACAGGTATTATCTGGATCTATTGCAACAGGTATTATCTGGAACCTGAACATCAGGATTTCACCACGTGGTTGGGTGCAGGATTTGATCCGACAGCATTCGACCCGGACAAGGTCAACAAACGATTCCGCCAAATCGTGAAAGGCGCATAACTAGGGGCCCGTCCGGCCGACGTTTTTTTCCGATTCTCTTGCACTCTCCTGTAGGTATGTTAAAAAAGATAGCTCGCATTTGATTTTCCAGCAGCCCGTCGGGCTGCGAGCCTCCCCCAAACCCGGAGTCATTTATGTTGCCCGCTTCCAAATTCATCTCCCTTCTCGCGCTTTCCTTCGCAACCCTCCTTCCCGCCGCGGAAGTGACCCGCCAAATCCCCAACACTCTCCGCCATTCCTGGCCTTGGGATCTCACCCATTTCGACCTCGACCCCGAAGACGCCGACAACCTCACCGTCGCCGAAGCCTCCGGTCACAGCCGTCCCCTCCAAATCGAGCGCATCAACCGTGACGGCCAAGACATCGCCCGCACCTGGTTCGTCGCCACCATCGACGAGGATGAGGAATATCAGGACGCCAATGGCCGCACCCTCACCGGCACCCTCAACCCCGTCCCCGTTATCCTCCGCGACGGCCCCATCGAACCGGGGATCACCCGCCGGGAGACCGATCAATTTCACCTCATCGACAACGGCGTCTACGAATTTCGCCTCCGCAAAAGCCAGTCCTTCTCCGAACCCCGTCCCCTCTCCCAAGTCCCCCACTGGTTCGCCGGCGCACGCCTCAAAGGCCACGACGCCTGGGACGGCCGCGCCTGGTTTGAGGGCGACGCCCTCGTGGAACGCGTCGAGGTCCAAGTCATCCAAGAAGGCCCCGTCTTCATCGACATGCACGTGCGCTATCACTTCAGCGCCGATGAAGATGGCCTGACCGAAGCCCTCCCGCTCGACCTCGGCAAACAAACCCATACCTGGGAGGCCAACCACCCGCCGCGCGAAGAAGTTCCCAAACGCTCCCACGCCTACGAACTGAAACTCCGCTTCGTCATGGGCGACACTTGGGTCGAGGCCAACGAACGCTTCCATCTCCCCGACGGGATCGACGCCGGGGACCACGATTTCCATCACTATTGGATCGCCTGGGGCAACCCCCAGGACACCCCCGACATCGACGGATTCTCCCCTGACGACCACATGCCCGTCGACACCGTCACCTGGGTCCGCTGGTTCCTTTACGACCGGTTTGGCGGCAACACCTCCCAACATTGGGTTCCCGCCGAACCCCGCCCCGACCAGCAAGGCCGCCCCTTCGCTCGCCTTCAACCCCGCTGGACCCAATCCGGCGGCGGTGCCCAGGATTTCGTGCTCACCAGCGGCGGTGAGTCCCATGACGGCAACCTGGACAACCCCGCCGTCGGGATCGTCGCCGCCTTCGCCTCCAAATGGGTCAACCCTTACCCCGCCATCATCGAAGCCTACGCCGAGGACGGAAACCGCGGACGCGCCCGTTTTCCCCTTCGTGATGGCGGAAACACCGGACTCCACTACGGCCAGCGCGCCTACGGCCTCAACATCGGACCCCGGGACGCCTTCCGCCACCTCAACAGCCTCGTCCGCCGTCACACCGACTGGACCCTCGTCGCCAAAACCAACAAGTATATCCTCGATTGGGAACGCGACCCGGACCTGGCCGGCCCCAACGCCTACATCACCCGCGAACGCCTCGAAGAACTCCGCCAAGCCTACCACTCCGGTGAAGGCGAAACCGCCCGAATCCTCGCCGCCGAACTCGAAGAACGCGAAACCCTGCTCGCCCGCCGCGAGGAACTCCAACCCCAAGTCCGGGAACTCAACCAACGACGCAACGACGAGGACCTCCCCGAAGCGGAACGCGAGGAGGCGGACGCCGCCCACACCGCCTTGCGCGAAGAGTTGCGGGACATCGAGCGAACCCTCAACGGCACCGACATGGAAATCCTCCGGATGATCACCTCCGATTACTCCAAAAACATCAACCCCCAGGATGCCGGGCTCTGGATGGGTCGCCGTTATCAGGACGACTTCCTCAATCCCACCAGTTCCCCCACACGCAACGTCAAAAACTTCGCCGTAGCCGACCTTTTCGCCGACGGCAGACCTGTCGGCGGTCCCCAACACGCCGCCCTCGGCTACATCAGCACCGACCTCGACGCCTGGCCCGGCTGGCATCAAGGATGGTCCCCCGGCAACCCCAACTTCCACACCGACAAATACATGGGCGCCATCTACATCGCCTCCGCCATGCGCGATCATCCCCACGCCGACGAATGGCTCGCCTTCGGCTATGACAATTTCATGGACGACGTCGACCGCGTCCTCTACGCCCCCGACGGCGTCGGCTACGAATGCCCCGGCTATGCCGGATACGCCCTCAACCTCCAGCTCGGCCTCGCCCAAATCTTCGTCAACACCGGCTTCGGAAACCCCGTCGCGGAAAACCCCCTCTTCCAAGGCACCGGCGTCTGGCACCGCAAACTCATCACTCCACACAATCATCGCATTGACGCCCGCCACGCCGCCCCCTTCGGCGATACGCACCGCTGGACCTCCGGCTTCAACCACGGCTTCGGCAAACTCGCCTCCTTCTACTCCGAGGCCGACCCCCAATTCGCCTCCGAAATGCAAGGCGCCTGGCAACTGCTCCTCGACAACGGTCACCAAATCCAAAACCCCCTCCGCACTCGCCTCATCGATTCCGATCCCGGCATCCCCCCCATGGACTCCATGGACATGGACTGGTCCAGCGAAACCTTCTACGGCTTCGGCGTTCTCATGCGCAACAACTTCGGATCCCCCCGCGAATCCTTCCTCGGCGTCAAGGCCGGACACGCCCGTGGTCACTACCACAACGATGAACTTGCCTACCACTTCTACTCCGGCGGTGAACCCATCAGCCTTGCCTACCACACCGGCTACGCCCCCCGCGCCGACCACGCCGCCCTCCAAAACTCCATGACCTTCGGCCACGAAGGCCCCGTCCGCCACAACCAGCGCGGCGAGGACGTCCACGGCATGGAACAAATCCACGGCGCCGCGCGCGCGGGCGCCTTCGCCCCCTCCGAGATCGCCGACCTCTTTGTCGCCGAACGCCAATCCTCCCGCATCGTCCTCTCCCCCCTCGACCCCAACGACCACGAATTCGGACGCCGCTACGACGGACGCCAGACCGGTACGCCCGTCATCCACCGCCGTTTCATTACCCTGGTCAAGCAGGATCTCGACAGCCCCCTGTCCGACTACATCGTCGTCCTCGACGAAACCCAGAGCGACGAACCCCAAACCGTCAACATCCATCTCCTCTCCCGCGACCTCACCGTCGACGGCAACCACATCCACGCCACCGGCCAGCACGGCAAAGACATGACCCTCTTCGTCGCCCATGCCACCGACCTCGACATCGACATCCGCCATTGGTCCTACTCCGCGGGTAACTTGAAATCCCCCGGCGAAGACTACACCATTCGCCCCGACGAAACCCTCGACCAATGGACCCGCCGCATCGAAGCCCTCAAGCAGGCGCACGGCGTGGACACCCTGCCACTCCCCGGATGGGAAGCCCGTCGGCGGGAAGGCCGAGGCGGCGGCGAGGAATTCCAAGCCTGGCAAAACCAGATTCGGGAAACCGACGGCAAGGCCCTCATTCCTCCCCCCGGCTGGAACGAAACCTGGCTCTACGGCGAATATCAGCAATGGGTCCGCCTCAACACCGCCCCCGGCACCCCCGTCCTCTGGGTTCTCTACCCCCACCAAGCCGACGGCCCCCAACCCGCCTTCGAAACCCTCGCGGACGGACAAGGCGTCCGCGTCACCCTCGGCGACCACACCGACGAAATCCATCTGGCCACCCATCCCGGTGAAGGCATTCCCGGCCAAGCCCTCATCCGCCGCAACGGCGAGGAGACCCTCCTCCTC
This sequence comes from Verrucomicrobiota bacterium, assembly GCA_020831635.1. GTDB lineage: Bacteria > Verrucomicrobiota > Kiritimatiellia > SS1-B-03-39 > UBA6053 > PXAS01. Next base: position 7,803 of record JAFIGC010000127.1, read on the forward strand.
CAAGCCGATGCGCTCCCCCCTCTCGGCCAAATCGAAGACAAACCTTTGCCCAAATAACATGCTTTTCCCTGGGTGCAAGGAGACATGGGGGCGGCGCATCTTGCGCCGGAATCTACAGAACAAATATAGATCATCATCCAAACTGACGCCCAGCCCTCAATTTGGAGGTTGAAAACCACATCTTGATTCGCAGACTCAAATGCTCTTCCGAATAACAGGTTCCTGTGCCCCGAAGGGGTGCGGGCGGTCAGCCCGGGGCAAGGGAGGAACGACCGCAGCCCCGGGAAACCGTGGCGTACAGGGTGCGCCCCGAAGGGCATACGCGTCAAGCTAAGGAATATCCGCAGACATGAAATGGGGTTTTCCGGTGTGTTTGCCACCCCTCCGCTTGTCGGAGGGGAGCAATGACTCTGTGCCCGAAACGTTACCATAAGCCCGAATCGCCGCCCCCGTGCTTGCCACGGGGGTGTCGCGACGACTGAGAAACCACCTGTATCCTCAAGCCCCCCGTGGAAAGTCGTGGCGACACCCCTCCGACAAGCGAAGGGGCGGCCTCAATCAGCGTTGGCACCAAATTGGCGCAAAGTTGTGGCTCCACCGGGACAAGCCCGGTGGCAACCTATCTCTGCAAAGTCCAAACATGAAAATCCACATAAATAATTAAATGCAAATCGGTTACATCTCTTAGCTTGACGCGTATGCCCGAAGGGGTGCGGGCGAGAGCGGACGCAAGAGGTTGTGGCGCAAGTCCCCGTACCGCCCGGACCCCTTCGGGGCCCACCTTTTTCGTTTGGATGTTCCCGGGGCCGCGCTCCTTCGTCGCTTGCCCCGGGCTCACCGCGACCACCCCTTCGGGGCGGGAAAACTTCATTTATATCTGCGATCCGGTTTTTTTAAATTTGGCTTCTGAAATTGAGGTCTGGATGCCAACGCGGAAGACGCGTAGTGTTATATCCTTGTGTTTATATCCCTGAATCCGTGAGAAACATTGCAACAGGTGTTTTTTATTAACAGGTGTTTTTTATTCCCCGTTGGGGTCGGCGTATGAGGGTGTGGGCGTTTCCCGGGGCGTTGCCGCCGGGCTGACGGGTTGGACCCCGTTGGGCATACGCGTCAAGCTAAGCGTCATAATCAATTTTTGGGTAATTGTTTATGTGAAAACCAGAATAAAATTTGGTAGCTTCGCGAGCGGCGGCTTTAGCCGCTGATCGCCATCATCGTGAAGAAGGAACTGCACAGCTTGAGTAGAACCGAACGGTGGCTTCAGCCCCTGTTCGGAACCGTCCATGCGCCAGAGGGGAAGGTTGCGAGCAGCGGCTGAAGCCGCCGCTCGCTGAGGGGGGGGCTTCATGATCCATAAGGGGAAGTTTTGCGGGAAGCGGCTAAAGCCGCCGCCCGCTTTTCCAAAAATGTGCGAACAGAATTTCCCGCGAGGTCAGGAATTCATCTCTGCGGATATTCCTTGGCTTGACGCGTATGCCCGTTGGGGTCAGTTTGGAAATGGTGTGTTCGGAGTAACGAGCGCGGCGGAGCTACCGCTTTTTCCTCCGCCAATCGAATGGGCGCGGCATGTGGCCAAGGCTTTGCAAAGCGGTAGCTTCGTTGCACTCGCTACACGCACTCCAAAGACGCTTCGCGTCGCACGTCAGTCCTATTTTACCCGGAAGTATGGACAGGTATTCAGCATTTTTTCCTATCCCATCATAAAAAGAGGAATCCATGGGGCGATCTCTTTCCAATGTCTCATCCAAATCCAACCAAAAAAGGCTAGCATTAGCAACAGTAAGAAAACCCAAGGCGCGATCAAAATGAGCAAAGAAGCCATGATTCTTCCGAACACGGAGGCCTGTTTCGGGGGCGCGAGGGAGAATGCTTCCACGACGGTACTTCCTGAGATAAAATCGGCAAAAGACCTGCCGTCTGAGCGCCAGATCGCAACAAGCCCATAAGCTGTGGCCAATGGAGGGAAAAAGCATATGATTTTGACGAAAGCTCTACTGACCAGCTGTCCCAACACATTTGGTGACGCGGGCAATGCCACGCGTAGACCCACCATTCGCTTTCCCAGCGTGCCGCCGTATTGGTAATCCATGCCGACATAATACCCAAGCAGCAAAACGAAGTTTATCAATCCCACAATTTCGTCGTCTTCGATGCCGGAGGCATTCTGTAGCACTGCAAGTATGAATAGCGGGATTAAATCTATAAGAAATGCCAAGGATCTTCGCCACATAATTCTCCTTATTGCAGACCATCAGCTTTGGGTGGGCTTGGATTGGGCTGCGTTGAGTGAATTGTCTGCTTTTGTATCATCTTGCAACAGTTGGCCACCCAGTATGCGAATAGACCGAGGATCCCGCCTGCAACACCAACAAGCCCCCAAACCCATGCGGGGGTGTTGACCAATAAGTTTTTTCGGGTTTCAGCATCTTTCCAAATAAACCAGCCCATGGCAATATGAATGCAGAGAATGCTTGCCCAGAAAACCAGAGTAACCAAGCTGGCGATCAGGTCAACTGGTGTAAGCCAAAATCCGAATAAATCCAACAAGACGTTGGCCGCAATAAAAACCAGCACGGACAACAAAATCCATAGGATGCATTTTTTCTTCATAATTTTGCTTTTTATTGAATGGTTCCCATGTTCGGGCGAAGTTTACGGAGCACGACCAATGGTTTTATTCTGAATGTCTTTTTGCTCTTCCACCTTCAATTGAATCATGCATGTTTGAAAGATGCTGGCAAGACCATTTTTCTTCAAAAGATTGCAACCGCTTAATACGGGCCTCGGATGTGTGTATGGACCTTGCGCGCGTAAAAATCGGCCAGCTCGAGATGCAGGGCGCGGGGCAGGGGCGGGGTGGTGGAGGCGGCGGCATTCGCCTCGGCCTGGGCGGGTGAACTGGCCCCGGGAATCACGACGGTGACGGCCGGATGGTCGAGGATCCAGCGCAGGCTCATCCGGGCCGGGGTGAGGTCCTTTGGAACGAGTGCGGCAAGCTGTTCCGCCAGTTCCACGCCTGTCTCATAAGGAAGACCGGCGAAGGTTTCCCCGACATTGAAGGCGGACCCATCGCGATTGAAATTCCGATGGTCCCCGGGGAGAAACATTGCAACAGGTATTTTTTATTGTGGGTATTTTTTATTGTGCACTCATACCAGCGAGAGCGAGCGTCGATCAGGGGGGGATGGTTGACTGCGGGCAATAATCGAAAATGAACGGCTTTTAGGGGTTGTCAGGGCGCGGCTTGTTCTGCGGTCTTATATTCTTCAAGTCGACGATCAAAATATGCGACGAAATCAGGTGATCCGGGAAATCGCTCAGAATGAAAACAGCCGAGGTGAATACGAATCTCCCTCAACCGGCCCTCGTTCCAGTTCATTAGCATCCTGGGAACTTCATGCACCGCTTCCATCAAGTCATTCATCTCCTTGATCTCACATGTTGGATCAAGGGATCTGTTCCGACCATAAATGCAGAGCCACGAAACGGTCTCCAAGCCCGCCCGCATCACGTAGGATGGCGCAAATTCTTGTAGGAAAACGGTTGTCATGGGGAGAAGTCTTTCATCGGACCTATGTTCATTTTGGTTCTGTAATCTCAATTCGGTGGCCAAAAGGATCGTCCACAACGGCTCGTAGTCCCCACGGGGATTCTTTGAGTTCGGAAACGATCTTCCCTCCTTTCGCCACAAGAGCTTTTATTGCGTCGGTTGCATTGACCACCTTGAACCCTATCCGAGTATATTTGGTCGAACTCACGTCCGAGGTCTGAGGGTATAGCTCAAAGACCATATTCCCCATTTCGGCGGCATAATGCTCAGGCCCCTTGCCATGCGAATGCTTTGTAAATTCGATGCCGAGGGCTGAGTAGAAATCGGCGCCTTTATTGATGTCACAAACACGTAGAACGAGTAAATTGATGGAGGTGGGGCTCATGGATTTTTCATCGAAAAATAAATTCAACGGATCGATTGATCCACCCGAAAAAGTGGATCTCTTTCCAAAAGAGGGGAATAAACATTTCGGAACTCTCTTTCCTTCATGCATCCAATCATGCATGTTTGCACGCTGCTGGCAAGATCATTTTTCTTCAAAAAAGTGCGACCGTTTAATACGGACCCCGGATGTGTGTATGGACCTTGCGCGCGTAAAAATCGGCTAGGTCGAGATGCAGGGGGTGGGGCAGGGGCGGGGTGGTGGAGGCGGCGGCATTTTCCTCGGCCTGGGCGGGTGAACTGGCCCCGGGAATCACGACGGTGACGGCCGGATGGTCGAGGATCCAGCGCAGGCTCATCCGGGCCGGGGTGAGGTCCTTTGGAACGAGTGCGGCAAGCTGTTCCGCCAGTTCCACGCCTGTCTCATAAGGAAGACCGGCGAAGGTTTCCCCGACATTGAAGGCGGACCCATCGCGATTGAAATTCCGATGGTCCCCCTGGAGGAAAGTCGTGTCCTTTCGGAGCTTGCCGGTCAGCAGTCCGCTGGCGAGGGGGAGGCGGACGATGATGGCCACACCTTTTTCCCGCGCACGGGGGAGAAGTTCCGCGGCGGGTTTCTGGCGGAAAAGATTGAAGATCACCTGTAGCGAGGAAATCCCCTCCTGTTCCAGACAAAGCAGACCCTCCTCGACGCTTTCCACGCTGGCCCCGAAACGACGGATCAGGCCGTCCGACTGTTGCTCGCGCATCCAGTCGAAAATTTCGCCACGCCGCAGGATGGCGGCGGGCACGCAGTGGAGTTGCGTGAGCGGGAGTTGATCCAGTCCGAGCCTCTGCCGGGAGGCGTCCGTGGCCTTGCGCAGGCTTTCGCGGGTGTATCCGTCGGGATAAAGCCCGTCCCGACCGAGTTTGGTCGCGACCACGGCATCGTCATGTCGGGCGAGGAAGGGGGCGAGGGAACGCTCGCTGCTCCCGCCCCCGTACACATCGGCGGTGTCAAAAAAGCGGACGCCCGAAACATAAGCGGACTCCAGAATTCGGTCGGCCTCTTCATCCGACCACTCCGCCCCCCAACCTCCTCCCAGTTGCCAGCAACCCAGACCAATTTCCGTCCAAGGGGTTCCAGTGGCGTCGGCGGTACGGGTGGTCAGTGTGTTCATGGGGAGCTTTTGGATGAAAAGGAAAGGACCAACCAATACCCGATTTCGACACCGAATGTCAATAGGGGTGTTGAGAAAGCATTAACAGGTATTTTCTATCGGTACATCTCGCGAGATCCCGGCTTCGCGTGCCTCCGTGGGTCATGCCTTTGGAACGGGCGACGTGTTATGAGTCATGTTTTCTAACCCAGTACTCCCTGGTGAGAACACCATTTACAGTAATTTCGATGAAGTAGGTGTCTTCGCTTGTAATCTTCAGTAGAGTTATCAGTTCAGTGTTTGATTCATCTGCTGGCTTTATCGATCGAAACAAGCCAGGTCCAATTTCCTCCCATTCACGCGAATACGGCTGATTCCAATCCCCGACGCCCGCCTCCAATTGACCATTCTCCCATGAATGTCGAAGGAGTTCTCCCTCATAGAGGGCTTCCCGTAACTTTCGGGCGATATCCTCGGCTTCGGCTCCTACTTTGCCCGAGTATCTGTTCTCAAGCATCCATGCCATGGAACGCTTCACGTCAGGATAATAGACTCCACTGGGCAAGCTGTTAGAGACTTGAGATGGTTGGCTGGCGCAACCGAGTAGCAAGAGCGTGAATATTTGGATGAGTGTCTTCATAAGTTGGGGTGCGTCATGAAGAGGAGGACATTGACTAAAAATTGATACCATCGACTGGTTCGGAGCTATTCAGCAAACGGGTAGTTTTCGTCCAAGCGTCTTCGTGTGAAAATTCAAGGATCACTTTAAGAGGAATATTATCTGCTCCCTTGCCTTTTTCAGTTTTATTTCCCTTGTTTGCAATAAGTTGCATCTCTTCAACCTCATCGTGTGTTGCGACAAAAAAACGGTCTCCGGAGGTAGATAGATCCTTGTCAGGAAGATAAAAAACCCACAGGTCAGGATGCGGTTTCGATGGGTTCGTGTATTTCGGGAAAAACCCCGTCATGAAGTTTCTTCCATTTTTACTGGTCTTAACTTCTACACGGAGATAGCGCCCCGCAGGAGAGGTGACAATAATATCGGTCGCCTTGGCGTTCCCGAATGTAATGCTTGCTTGATAACCCTTCTTCAGGAATTCAGCACAAACTCTCATTTCACCGGCAAGACCAATATTATTCTTTTCCATTATTCTTTTTCCGATAAGTGTTTCTCTTTCCTTCATGAATCCAATTATGCATGTTTGAAAGGTGCTGGCAAGATCATTTTCCTTCAAAAAATTGCGAAGCATTGATCATTACCAATATCCCGCATCATGATATGCTGTCCGGGTACTTTGGTTGTAAAAATAGGTGGCACCGGCCCCGTTGTCTGCAATGGGGCCAGTGAGCCGAATGGCTTCGCCAAAGTCCGGCCAACCAAGATCTTCAAAAATTGACGCAACTTCATCTTCCGCCGCTGGGGCGCCGTCGCGCAGCTCATCTCTGAACACGGCGGATCGGTTTCCCCCGGAACGCCAGAGATCGTCAAGAAATGCGCGCAACGCTTCTTCCTCAATGGTGTATTTGGCCCGATGTCCCGAGGCATATTTGTGCACGGTAATATCTCGGGCACTCGGGGGAAGATAGCGATGAACCCTGAAGTCATTTGTCGCATCAAAAGACGCGTACTCAAAAACCCCAAAACGTTGTGTATCAAGTATTGTGGCAATCAGCGCACAAGACGGAATAAAGGCAAGGCAGGCAATACCGAAAGAGGTACGGAATGTTTTCCAGAAATTCCGTTTGCACACAGTCGCATAAAGCGTCATGCCGGCAACCCATACGGCCATGATGCAGGATGTGATTTGGAATGGAAGCACGATGGGCCAAAACATATTTACTCAGCGATAAGCATCCTTTCGTGGATCGACAGAAAGCATGGATAGCACGCGTTCTTCTGTATCTGCAAGATAAAATATACGGAACGGCCCGATCCGGTATCTCCACATTGCAGGTTCAATTCCTCGTAATTTCTTGATGTTCGGTCCAAAAAACGGGGAATCGCGAAGCTGAGGGTATACGTACTCGGACAATTTCTTTCGCAGAAACCGGCTCTGTTCAGGGGAAAGCTTATCGAGCCTTTTCTGAAATTCCTCGGTTTCGAAAATTCGATAGTCAGACAAAGCGACCTCTGCCGCTTTTCGCGTCCTCGGTTGCTCGATGCAGGCTTTGGGTCAACTCACGGTTGGACTCAATTTCCGCCATTTCAAACTCATCGACAAAAAGCTCCGATTCAACGTAACGGGAAGCGGCGGTCTCGATGAAATTGGAAAGCGGGCGGTTCTCACGTTCCGCCAAGGTGCGGAAAGTCTCATAGAGAGGGTCGGGAAGGCGAAGGGTAACCGTGCGGGACATAATGACTCCGGGTTGATGTGAATACAATTGGTGCTTATAGAATACAATGTATTCATCAGGGTGTCAACAGGTGTTTTTTCCCTTTACGCCACGCGATGCATGCTCCCACAATTGCGAGTGCACTTATGGTTTGCCAGATGAGGCCCCAGTTATGTCCGTATTCTCGATTCATTTTACTGACTGACAAGTGATTCAACGGGTCCATTGATCCACCCGAAGAAGGGGATCCTTTTCAAAATAAGGGGTTGAAGTTGACGCTGTCAGCATGATCTGACCTTGTGTATTCCATCATGCATGTTTGAAAGGTGCTGGCAAGATCATTTTTCAAAGCATATATTTCATAAGGCTGATTGTTTGGGATTCCACCGATACGGATACTGGATGAATGGTCTCAGGGATGAAGGATGAATGGTCTCAGGGATGAAGGATGAAAGGGATGTTGTTCTTTGCTGCATTCGTTACGCCGCCTCCGTGCTTGCCACGGGGGAGCGACGACTCTGTGCCCGAATCGTTCTTCACTGGAAGTTTGCCGCCCCCGTGCTTGTCGCGGGGGTGTCGCAACGACTGACGGCGGT
>JAFIGC010000009.1 GCA_020831635.1 Verrucomicrobiota bacterium
AAACTTTTACCCCGGGGCAAAGTGGCGCTCAAAAGACCCCCTGGATGGGCCCCCCGGCTGGGGTCGGATCGCTTCCCCCCGGCCCCCCAGACCGGGGGGAAGTCGGTATAGTGAGCGTGGCGACCCCGGCAGGGGTCGGATAGGCTGCAAGGGTGCCCGCACCCGCAGATTCGTGGGCGAGGAGAGGGATCGGATGCAAGCATCCTCCCCAGGTAACCGACCCCTACCGGGGTCGCCCCTTTCTCAAAACACGCCCCCCCGGGTCTGTCGACCCGGGGCTACCCTAACAGACCCCTCCGGGGTCTTGCCTTTCCTCGGGAAGGTCCGGTTTTTCAAGTGTAATTCATTGATCACAAAGGGAATACAAAGCAAAAACAACATGTTCGTAAGGAACAACATGTTGTTCTGGCCCTTCGGTGAAGGGCCTAACCTCCATTTTTCCGACATCTGCTCTCCATACACCCATTCGGGGATGCGCCCCTCAAAGTGAGTTCTTTGAGAAAAGGGAATGACATTTTCAAATGAGTTGTTACCATGCGGGCATGGACACGAAATCATTTGTAAAATTTTTCATTGTTGTGCCCGCCCTTTTTTGTGGGTTCTGTCTGGCCGAAGCGGATTCGGTTGAGAAGGCTCCGGTAGAGGTCATGGTGGCCGGCGACCGCGTGAATTTGCGCACGGGCCCGGATTTGGACACCGACATTATCGGGCAGGTGGACTACGGGGACATGCTCGTTGCCGTGGAAATCGCTGAAAACTGGGTGCGCGTGCGTCCTCCCTCCGAATTGGTGTTTTGGGTGCATGGCGGGTTGCTGTTTGAGGAACGCGAGGTGCGGGCCCGCACCTTGAACATCCGCTCCGGACCTGGCACGCAGTTCAGCGTGGTGGGTCAAATGGAGCGCGGCGATCCCGTGACCGTTACCGGTGAGCACCAAGATTGGCGCAGCATTGAAACCCCGGATGCCGTCACCTTGTGGATCAGTCGGGATTTCGTGCAAGTGCAAGGGCCGCTGGAGGAGGCGCAGGCGCCCGAAGCGGAGCCCGAGCCCGAGCCTGAGCTAGAACCGGAGCCCGAGCCCGAGCCCGAGCCTGAACCGGACCCCGAGCCCGTTCCCGAGCCCACGCCGATCACCGTTATTCAGGTCGAAACCGTGGAAAGGATCGTGGAAGTTCCCGTGTTGCCCACGCCCACGCCCACGGTCGAGCCTCCGCAAAATTTGGATCTGGTGCCGTTGTCGGGGCAGGGAACCGCATCGGTGCGACGCGGGACCGTCAAAGCCTACATGTTGGCCGGTTCCAGCCCCAGCCGCTTCCAATTGGTGCAGCGCGACCGGGGGGAAGAGATCCCCATTTGTTATTTGATCGGGGACGACGAGGAGTTGCGGGCGATGGCCGGGCGTTCCGTGGTGGTGCGCGGACGTGATTTTTGGGTGACCGGGCGCCGCCTGCCGGTCACGCGGGTGGAATCCCTGGAGCTGCAACAGAATTCGGGGACTGAATGAAGCGTCTGAAAGCCCTGTGTTTGACGCTTGCCCAGGCCCCCTTGTTTTGGCCGGCGTTTACAGGGGCCTTGGTGTTGTTGGGCCTCACGCGTTTGTTGCCCGGAATTTCGTGGGTTTTACCCCCCTCCGAGCAGGCGGTGCTGGATGTTGGGTATGTGCAAAATCTGCGTGGAAATTTTTCCGCGTACGAAGTGCTGGAGGGGGTCAAACAGGTCTATGGCGCCCATGTGTTGCCCCGGTATGCCTTGGCGGTGTTTTCCACCTTTACCGGGGACATTGCCCGGGCGGGGATTTGGCTGAGTCTTTTCGGGGTGGTGGCCACCGTGGGCGGGGTGTACACGCTCAGCCGCAGCATTTTTCCACTGCGCGAATTTGCGGCCGTGGTCACGCTTTCCCTTTCCGCCGTGGGTGCGATACAGTATGGCATTTCCCCGGACCCGTCCCGGGCCTTGGCCATGGCCTTGGTGGTCTGGGCTTTGGCCCTGTTTTTCACCGCGATTGAAAAGGGGTTGCCCCATCGAGTGTTTCTTTCGGCCTTGTTGTTGGGGCTGGCCGGTTATATCCGCATCGAATTGACCATGATGTGGTGGCTGCTCTCCTTGTATTTGCTGGCCATGGCCGTTTGGAACAGTCCCGCAAAAGCCAAGGGGCTCCCTCTGGTGGGCATGGCCGTGGGCGGTCTGTTCATGATGGGGCTGGTGCTGTGGCCCCTGGTGGATCGCAACATTGGTTTGGCGGGGTCCCCGGTTTTGCCCGGCTTCGACGCCGAACTGATTTTGGGTGGCGTGGCCCATGTCGGCTCCGGCGCCGCTCCCGATTATTTCGGTCGCTTTTTCGACGGCTTTAAGATGTTGGCCACGGACCGCACCGGCCTCGGCATTTTCGCGGGGTTGCTTTGGCCCCTGGGGGTCGTCGTGTCCTCCGTGGTCAATCGTCACAAGGCCTTTCCTTTTTTCTGGGCCCCATTTATCATTGGATGGGTCTTGGCACTGACCTTGATCAGTCCCGTGACCGGCCCCGAAAGTTTTTACGAATGTTTGCGGATCACCGCCCCGATTTTATACCCCTTCGCGGTGCTGGCCCCCGTTTTTCTCATGTATCATTGGATGCAGACCGAGCCCAAGCCCAGGGGGAAAATCGTCAAACTTTGGTGCATGGTGGTTTTGGGTGCCTATGTCTTTGCCCTTTTGCCGAATCTCGCCGGGGGCACCGGACGCGAGGCGCGGCAAGCCAAACAATTCCAGGCCATTCTCGAGGTCTTTGAAGAAGACCGGGATTTGTTGGAAGGCAAGTTGTTGACCGACCGGCCCGGGCTCTTCCTCGGGGTGGGCAAGCGGCATGTGTATGGTCTGAATGGGGAAACGGATTGGCGAATCATCGCCTACAAATATCAGGACGGCAGTTTTCGCATTGATGAATTCGTGAAGTTTATCCAGGAACAATCCATCGACTACCTGCATTTGTCCGAATATGACAACCCCCTGCGGGATCAATTGGCCATGGCGGAAAACGCCCCGGAATTCCGCGAAGTGGTGGTGTCCCCGCCGCATCGTTTGATGAAAATTTCTTGGTCCAACCCGCGGTCGTCGGAATAAATTTCAGATCAAAGCAGATCATGCGACATTGGAAACCCGCAAAGGATTATCTTGAACACGCCGCCGAAGCCTTGCGGCAGGGTCAACTGGTGGGCATGCCGACGGAGACCGTGTATGGTCTGGCCGGCAATGCGCACAGCGCCGAGGTGGTGGCTTCGATTTTTTCCGCGAAGGGGCGTCCGACATTCGATCCGTTGATTGTGCATGCGTTGGACACGGAGGCGGCGTTTGCGATGGCCGCGGAAGTGCCGGAGGCCGCGCGTCAATTGGCGGAACGTTTTTGGCCGGGGCCGCTCACCTTGGTGCTTCCCCGCAAGCCGGACATGCCGGATTTATTGTCCGCCGGCTTGTCGACCATGGCCCTGCGGGTGCCCGCGCACCCCGTGGCCCGTCAGCTCTTGGCAACCTGCGGGCTTCCTTTGGCCGCCCCCAGCGCCAACCGCTTTGGACACATCAGCCCCACATGTGCGGAGCATGTGATCGAGGAACTGGGGGATGTCGAACGCATTGCCGGGGTCTTGGATGCGGGCCCCTGTACCTTGGGCGTGGAATCCACGGTGGTGGGCTTCCCCGAGCCCGGGCGGATCGTGGTGTATCGTTTGGGCGGTTTGCCCCTGGAGGAATTGCGCGAGATGGTGGACGGCGTGGAATGGGTGGAAGTGCGGGACGCCGAGGACGATCCCGAACTCGCCAAACGCGGCGAGCAATCCCCAGGCATGTTGGCCCGGCATTATGCCCCCGGAAAACCTTTGCATCTCTTGTCGGCGGACGCCATGCCGCCGTCCGCGGAAGAACCCACCGGGTGGCTTTTGTATGATCATGGTCAGCGTGATCGGTTTTCCCATCTGTCGGGCCCCGTGGAGATCCTGTCGCCGGGGGGCAATTTGAACGAGGCGGCCACCCGCCTTTTTGCCTGCATGCGCAGTCTGGATGCCGCGAACATCCGGCGCATCGTCGCCTGGCGGGTCCCGGATGAAGGTCTGGGACGCGCCATCAACGACCGTTTGTCCCGCGCCGCGATTTCCACGGATGGTTTGGGATAAACGCGCCTAATCCCAATGCAGACTTCCGCCCGCAACTCAATCAACCACCCGCTCGCAAGCTCGCTGGAGCGCACGGAGGCCAGCATGACGGCAGGGTCCGCGTGGAGCCCCGGAACTCACCCCAAGATCCACGCGGCACCCTGCGGAGAAGCTCCGACAGCGGGGGGTTACGCGCCGGGAGCGCGCGCGGCTGCTGGATAGCGTTCGGATCTTCGGGGTGATTTCAGGGGCTCGCCGGACGGTATCCCACAACCCAAGCCTCCGTGAACCTCCTCCGTGATCTCCATGTCTCCGTGGTTGAACAACCGCAAATCATCCCCGATCCGAATCCACATCCTACATACACCCTGTCAAAAACCTGCGGATGCCAGGACACGGCCTGCGGATGCTCTGAAACCTACAAAGCATTCAAGCGAATAAAACCATTCTTTTGCCTTACATGAAAATGACATGCCATGCCGGAAGATCCGCAGGCCGTGTCTCGGCATCCGCAGGTCCCTTTGAATCATAACCATACTCACAATCAATCATCGAATGATGTGGAAATGGGGAGTTGCCCCCTGCGCCCCGTCGGTATTCGTTCGATGTTGGACGTTCGATGTTCGACGTTCGCTTGATAAACCGGGCGTTTTCGGGTAAATGCCAACCATGTCCGCATCTCAACCCTCCGCATCTCCGTCACAGTGGAAAATCTGGCTGGCCACCACCCGTCCAAAAACCCTGTTTGCCGCTTTGGCCCCCGTGCTGATGGGCGCCTCCATGGCTTGGGAACGCGCGCGTGGATTGAATTACCCGATATTTTTGCTCACCCTCGCCACCGCCACCGCCATTCAAATTGGCACCAACTTTTGCAATGATGTCTTTGATCATCGTCAGGGCGCGGATACCGAAGCGAGGCAAGGCCCCCGGCGTGGACTGCAGTCCGGAATCATTTCCTTTCGGGCCATGGTCACGGCCACGGCGGGGACGTTTCTGTTGGCGGCGGGTCTGAGCGTGCTGTTGTTTTTGCACGGGGGCATGCCCATTTTCTGGATTGCAACCGCTTCGATCCTCAGCGGGGTATTTTACACCGCCGGACGGCGTTCCCTGGCCTACACGGGCATGGCTGACCTGTTTGTCATCGTTTTCTTTGGTCCGGTGGCCACGGCGGGTACCTATTATTTGCAATTTCCCTACGCCTGGCCGCCCTGGGAAGTGCTCGTGGTGGGATTGGGGCCGGGGCTGATTGCCACGGCGCTGTTGACGGTCAACAACCTGCGCGACATCGACGAGGACCGGAGCAACCGCAAGCAAACCCTGGCCGTGCGTTTTGGCGCGGCCTTTGCGCGGGCGGAATACCGCGTCTGCCTCACTTTGGCCCTACTCCTTCCTCCTTGGATGGCGGTCATGACGGGCAGAAGCTGGACGGTGCTGCTCCTGTGGGTTATGTTTCCACAAGCCCTGAAGTTGATGAGACGGGTGCAGACCGGGACCAGTGGTCCCGAGTTGAACCCGGTGTTGGGGGCCACGGGCAAAATGCTGTTGAAATATGCCCTTCTGTTTTCCATCACTTGGCCTGCCGCCGGCGCTTGATGTATGATTTGATTCCATACCGTTTGCAGTTGAACCGACCGCTCCAATTGGCGGGGGACGTGGTATTGACCCATCGGGAAGGGTTGTTGCTTCACGATCCCCAAGGGGGCGGATGGGGCGAGGCGGCTCCATTGCCGGGATTTTCACGGGAGACCCTTTCCGAGGTCCGCTCCGCCGCTGAAAAAGGGCAATGGACGCATCCCGATTTGCCAAGTCTACGCTTTGCCGTCGACTGTGCCTCCAACGCATTTGTCCTCGGGGGGGAAGTAGAGGTGAACGCGCTTTGGTTTCCGGATCACGAACCCGTGGAAGGTTTTTTGCAACGTCTGGGGGCAAAGCGAACGCCGGTGGTGAAAATCAAGATGGGACCCGATCCGAATTTGGCGCCGATCATGGATTTTCTAAGGGCATGTCCGAACTGCCGTTTGCGACTGGATGCCAATCGACGTTGGACGATTGAGGATGCGATGCGGGTATTGGGCCAAATCCCCCCGTTGAATTTGGAGTATTTGGAAGAACCTTTTCATGATCCTGAGCGCTACGAAGACCTCTGGTCGCGTACCTCCGCGCCCGTGGCCCTGGACGAATCGTTGTTGACCCCCGCGGGCGAAGGTCTGGCCGCCTCTCCATGGGTCACCGCCTTTGTCCTCAAACCCACATTGATGGGCGGCGCCGCGGATTACGGGGTTTGGATAACCTTGGCGGAGCGCACCCAGAAAACAATCATTTGGAGCAGCAGTTTTGAAAGCGGCGTGGGGCTCTGGCATCTGGCCAAACTCGCGCAAGGCCATCCTCCCGCTGGTCTCGATACGGCAGAAATCTTTGCGCAACAAATTGTCGATCCCCCGCCTCTTGCCGTCAATGGACGATTGCGCCCCCCAAAGGGAAGCACGCCGAAAGTGTGCGTCTAAGAGGGTCATTCATGGCCCGGCAACGCACCCGCAGCGGTTTCGCAATTCCTTACAGGCGCGAAGGATCTGCGGTGGGCGGGGCAGGGTCCGTGGTTTTGGAGGGCTTCGAGGTGCAGGCGGGTGCCGTAGCCTTTGTGGCGGGCGAAGCCGTAGACGGGATATTGTTGGTCGAGCGCTTGCATGAGGCGGTCTCGGGTGACCTTGGCGATGATGCTGGCGGCGGCAATGGTGAGACAACGGGCATCGCCTCGGACGATGTTCCGGTTGGTGCAGGGGAGTCCGGGTACGGGGAGTCCGTCGACCAGGGCCAATTCGGGGAGTGGATCGAGGGTTTGGAGGGCTTGGGCCATGGCGCGATGGGTGGCTCGGAGGATGTTAAGCCGGTCGATCTCATCGGCTTGGAGGACGGCCACGCCGATGCGGAGGTCGGGGAGGTTTTGCAGGGCGTCTTTGTTTCGGTCGGGTTTTTTCGGCCTCATATTTTTGGTTTCGTTTAGTGCGGCGTGGGTGGGGGGGATTTTCCAGAGGAGATGGGCGGGAAAATTCACTGTCGCCGCGACCACGGGACCGGCCAGGGGACCGCGTCCGGCTTCATCCACCCCCGCAACATGCGAAACGCCGCTCCGGAGAGCGGCGTGTTCGACTTCAAGCAAATCAAGCGGCTGTTCGGGGAACAGCTCAGGTGATTTTTGCTTTTTTGCCTTTGAGCTTGCGGGCATAATAGAGTTTTGCGCGGCGGACTTTGCCTTTGCGATCCACTTCCACTTTTTCCACCACCGGGGCATGCACGGGGAAAACCCGTTCCACGCCTTCGCCGTAGGAAATGCGGCGTACGGTGAAGGTTTCGGTGGCGCCATGGCCGTCGCGGGCAATGACGGTCCCGGAATAGATCTGGGTACGGACGTTGTTGCCTTCGCGAATGCGGACGTGCACTTTGACGGCATCGCCGACTTCGAAGTCGGGCATTTCTTCCTTGCGGTTTTCTAAATCGATTTTTTCGAGAATGTTCACTGTTTACCTCTGGGATTACCTGAAAAGAATGAGCGGCGGGTTATAGTCGCCACGGGTGGTTTGGTCAAGTGTATTTCTCTACTTATTGCATGCGCATGGGCATGATGACGTAGAGGAAGGCGGTGTCGGATTTGAGGACGCCGGGGGAAAGCTCGTCGATGAGTTCCAAATAGACCTCGTCGCTGGCGAGCACCCGGAGGGGGGCCATGAGGAATTCGGGGTTGTAGGCGATGGACATTTCCTTGCCGGTGTACTTGACGGGGACCTGTTCGCGGGCTTCGCCGATGTCGGGGGTGGAACTGATGATTTCCACGGCGTTTTCGCGGAAGGAAAGCTTGATGGAATTGGATTGCTCGTTGGTGACCAAGGACACGCGTTTCACGGCGGTGAGCAGACTTTCGCGGTCGAAGGCGATGCGTTCTTCGCAGGCACCGGGGATCACCTGGCGGTAATTGGGGAAGTTGCCGTCGATGAGCTTGGAGACGATGCGCATGCCTTCGATTTCAATGACCACCTGGCTACCGGCGGCGGTGAGGCGGACCTGACCTTCGCTGTCGAGGTTGCGGAGCAACTCGTTCACGGTTTTGGCGGGGAGGACCATATCCAATTCGTGGTCGGCGGGAAATTCCAGTTCCTCTTCATAGAGGGCGAGGCGGCGTCCATCCGTGGCCACGAGGGTCAATCTCTGTTCCTTGAAACTGAAAAGGATGCCGTTGAGCACGTAGCGGGTTTCATCCACGGAAGTGGCGTATTGCACGCAACGGATCATGTGTTTGAGTTTGGCCTGTTCCAGGGTGTAGACCTGTTCGCCCTCGGGTTGCGGCACTTCCGGGAAATCATCCGCGGAAAGCCCCATGATTTTGAAAAAGGCGGTTCCGCAACGGATGGAGGCCGTGCTTTTGGCGTCCACTTCCAGTTCAATTTCGTGGGGCGGCAGTTCGCGAATGACGGAAAAGAGTCGTTTGGCGGGCAGGGTGGTTTCGCCGGGGGTGGCCACTTCGGCGGGGATTTCGGTGCTCACCGAGACTTCCAAGTCCGTGGTAACGAGCATGAGCTTCCCCGCGTCCGCGCGCAACAGCACGTTCGCCAACACTGGAATGGTGCTGCGAGTGCTGACGACAGACTGTACTTGGGTGAGAGCTTCTAGCAATGCGTCTCGTTTTACGGTCAATTTCATATAATTTCTTCCTTGGGGAGTTAAATTGCCGCTTACTATGTAGAAACATTTGTGAGGTTCAATGCAAAAGTGAGAAATTCACGCGAGGATTGCGCCTTCGGCGCGGAGATTGCCGCTTCGCGGCGAAGCCGCCTTTGGAGTGCGGTACCTTTAGGTGCCGCTTTTTGGGGGAAGGGGGACGGGCATGCCGAACACCAAACTTTCCCCGGGCAGGACGTCTCGGGGGGGATTGATCGGCAAGTCTTGGAAATCGCCGTCGGTATTGCGAAAGCGGCAACGACGGATGCGCAGACTTTCGCCTCGGAAGACGCGATCCAAATGAAGGGTTAGCGTGGATTCGGTGCCTTGGGTTTTCATGTGAATCCGCCCATGACATCGCGGGGTGAGGAGCGGCAGGTTGCTTTCGCCTTCGGGGGGGAGGTTTACGATCAGGGTTTCATCGGGGATGTGAAGCAGGGCGCCGCTCATGGCGGGCAGGACCCACCACGCGGCGGGGGTGTTCATGTACCAGTCCAGTCCCATGAAGGATTCGAAGTCGGGGCGTCCGGTGCGGGCGTCGTGCCACAGGGTGGTGGCCCAAGGGGTTTGGTTGATTTCCCGGACGGCGTGGTCGAAGGCCCGCAGGTTGGCGAGGGCGGGTTCGCGAAGTCCCATGTATAGGGCCAGGCAGTCGACGAAAACCATGCTGTATTGGGGCCAGGCGTGCCAGGCGTATTTGCGGTTGGGCAGGGTGCCGTCGGCCCGGACTTGGATGGGCATGAGGGCGTAGCGGTTGGGGTCGCCGTTGAGGCGGTAAATGGTTTCGAGGGCGGTGCGGACGTTTTCGGGCGGCAGGACGTGGGGGAGGGCCAGTTGTCGCACGATCCATTCGCCCGCGAGTTGTCCCACGAAGACATCGTCGTTGCTTTGTCCGGTGACCGGGTCCAGGCATTTCAAATAATGGGTGCCGGTCCACATGGAGGCCACGGTGTCGGAGGCTTTGGCAAATGCGTTTTGGAAGGGTTGGGGGTTTCCGTTCGCGCGGGAGGTGAGATCCTCGAGCACCCGCAGGGTGGCCAGCCAGACGGTGGCGGTGGCGATGAAGCAGCCGGGGTAATGTTCGATATCCCAAGAACTTCCGCCCTCGGGCACGCCGTCCCCATCGCGGTCGGCGGCGAGCAGCCAGTCGGCGGCGCGGTCAATATGGGGTCGCATTTCCTGGAGAAAGGCCTCTTCCCCGGTATCGACCCAGTCCCGGTACACCTGCAAAATAAAGGAACAGGCGAGGTCGGGCCAGCCGGTGCGTCCGTATTCGACATCGGACGAACCCAAGGCGGTGTGGGCGTTTCCGTTGAAATGCGGCAGACTGCCGTCGGGATCTTGAAGACGGGCAAAGCAGCGGAGTTCGCTGCGGTTGAGGTCGGGGAAAAACCAGGAGGTGCCGGGATGGGAGACGAGGCGCTGATCGAGGGTGCCGAGGGCCCCGAACATCATGGGGGCGGCTTCCAAGGTGTATAGGTCTCCGCCGGCGTCAATGAGGGTGTTGGTGGTGAGGGCGGTCTGGTCGTTGATGAGCTTGTCGCAGAGCCAGGGTGGCAGCTCGGATGCGTCCAGGGTCTCGTGGAGACGGAGGGTGTCCGCTTCGAGTTCCTCGGCACGGTCCAATAATTCCAGGGCGGAAGCAGCGGCATCGGAAAAGCGTTTGACGTAGAGACTTCCCTTGAATTCTTCCCCGCAAGTGAAATTCGGAAAATGCCAGGTGAGGGCGTAGGGGATGTCCGCGGATTCTCCGGGCGCCAATTGCAATTCCACGCCCAAAACGCCGGCGGGGTGAACGGAGCCCTCGATGCCCCCGCGTCCGCCGCCAAAGCGGGGATCGGGATCGTCCCAGGAAGGCGGCGATGCCTGGCGTCGCCGGTGGGCTTCGAGGAGGGTTGGCAGGTCGCCGCCGTCGAAACGGTCCGGCACTTCGCCCGCCGCCAAGGCTTGCAGCAGGGCGGGGCGGTCGAGCAACACGTTCCAATTTTGCAGGGCCCAGGCACGGGCATTGTCGGGGGGACGTACAATCAGCATCATGTCGCCCCGGTGATTGGGGGCTTGGGTGGATCCGGCGGCAAAATGTAGGCCGTGGTGGTTGTGGTCCACCCAAGGTTG
This sequence comes from Verrucomicrobiota bacterium, assembly GCA_020831635.1. Taxonomy (GTDB): domain Bacteria; phylum Verrucomicrobiota; class Kiritimatiellia; order SS1-B-03-39; family UBA6053; genus PXAS01. The sequence goes on from JAFIGC010000009.1 coordinate 10,945, forward strand.
AATTTGATTGCCGTCACGGTTGCAGCGCAGGCTCAGGCCTCGGTTTCCGCCCCCGCCGCAGCCTGATAGGTGTTCCCAGGAAAAACCGAGCCGAACGCCGATGGGTTCGGGGGAGGTGTTGCGCAGGCGGAACCGGAAATGGGCCCCGGGAAAGATGCTGTCGTCCAGTTTGTGGGGAATCAACGGGCAAAAGGCCCGCAGGGAGACTTCGCAGGGGGCGTCGTGCAGACGATAGGTTACGTCGGCCACCGGATGGCGTCCGCGATAGTCCACTTCGGCGCCGGGGAAACCCTCCAGCGATTCCTCTTGAAGGAGGTGAAAGGTCTCTCCCAGTGGACCCGTGGTGCGGAGCGTGAAGAAGGTGCCCTCCAGTCCGGCGAGGAGACGTTGGGGATTGTGGGTGAAGGCGGCGAGAGTGATGCGGCCGTTGCGGCCCAGTTCAATGCGCCCGGCGCCCAGGCCGCCGAGTTGCACGCCATTGGGATGGCCGGGCATGGGGCGATGGAATGCGGGAGACGGGGAATTCATGTCTTTTATGGCCGGGGCTCTTCCGACGTTTCTTCGACGAGGCCTTCGGTCCAAGTGATGCGGTCTCCGGTGATGTCGATCACAAGGGTTTCCTTGCCGTCGTTGAGTTCGATTATGCCGGAGCCGACTTCCTGTCGCACGTAGGGGGATTCGTACACGGGCCAATTTTCGAAAATCAGTTGTTCCCCGTTGGTCCAGGCCTCGGGTTTTCCGCCGGGTCCGCCGGTGTGGCGCATTTTCAGGGTATGGCCCTCCAGGCAGGTGTAGGTGATTTCGCGGGTTTCCGTGTCGAAGGCCTCGGTATTCACGACGGAACGTTCGAGAACGGCGGCTTGGAAATCCTCCAGGGTTTCAAATTCGGGGCGTTGGGCGGCTTGCACGATCCATCCGCCCAATTCGCCGCGGGTGACCAGATAGCGGTAGCCGCCGGTGCGTTGGGGATTGTGGTTTTTGAGGGCGGTCTGATCTTCGGGGGTTCCACCAAGTGGGTAGGTGGCGACAAAGGCATCGCCCACTTCCCAAAAATACCAGCCATCGCGAACGACGGGACGTCCAATGCCGGGGGGATACCCGAAAATGCTGCGGTGAACGGTGCGTCCCTTGCCCACGCCATCGTGTCCGCCCTCGTGGTCACTGTCGTCGGGCTGGTGGACATAGCAGATGTTGATGGCGGCGCCGCGATGTTGATGGTATTGATCGTAGGGTGTGCGTCCCGCCAAAGGAGAATGTCCGTGGTATCCATTGGACATGCCGAATACGCGCACCGTGCCCCCATCCCGCGCGGCCAGCTTGAACATGGTGGTCTGGGGGAGAATGGTGCCGGTGGTGCGGATGCCGTCGTCGGGATTGTAGAGGGTGCCCATGGCGAAGGCGCTGTTGATGAAGAGGATTTCCTGATCTTTATTGTGGTGATCGTGGAAGGCATCCAAGTCATTGGTCATGCGGTACTGGGGCTTGGAACCGCGGGCCTCGTAGGGCAGGGGCACCTGTTTGCGGGCGATGTTGCGGATGACGCGGTGGGGGCGGTATTCCGAGAGGGCGAGGTTGATGATGGGATAGGGGGTGACGCCGACATCGGGGCGGTCCATGAAGGGCGCGGACGCGGATCCCTCCCACCAGAGCCAGCCCAACCAGTCGGAATGGGTGCCCGTATGCTCGTATCCGCCCTCTACGGCGGGGCGGTTGCCCACGGGAAGGGTTGCAAACCCCCGGCTTTCGGGGCCGAGACTGAGCCCATGGAAATATTTGCGGGCAATGGCCACCGCGTACCAGTCCAGCATGGCCCTGGCCTTGTCTTTCATGACGGGATCTTCGGAAAAATCATAAATATTGGACCACCCGGCGGCACTGAAGGCCAAATAGGTGGAACTGTCGTACTCACTGTTTCCCACGGCATAGTTTTTGCGCACCTGATCGATGAGCCAGTTGCGCTGAAAAGACAAACTGCCCTCGCGTCCACCTTGTGCGCCCGGAAATTCCCCGTCCAGGCGTTCGGCCCAGACATAGCCGGAAGTGCGGTTCATGAAATAATGGTTCTCGGTGCCACCCTGGCGCATGATGTTGTAGTGATTGCGGACGTCGTACTCGATGGCTTCCCGGAAATCCTCCGGCAACTCGTCCCACATTTGGAAAAACATCCGCGTTTTCTGGAAAGAAGCGAAATGATACAGGCCGCGGTCACCCTTGAGTTTGTCCACTTCCATGAGGTTGCGGTACATGCGGATGGCCTGTTCGTCCTCGCGGTCCAAGGCCAAACGCGCGAGCAAGGGTCCCATGGCGTATTTGTGGCGGTCGCCCCCGGCGCCACGGAAGAAGGTGGTGCGCTCGAACCACGCGTGCATTTCGTCCAAATCCCGGTCGGCCAGGCGGCGGATGTAGAAATCCGCCCGGGCTAGGAAAGCGGACTCCTCCCGGGCTTCCGCTTCGGGGAGCGTCTCGGCGGAAACAAAAGTAGAGGGGAGGGCGAAGGCGATGAACAAACCCACCAACTTGAAAGGGGACGGTACGCGGAAGGAGATGGGAGAATTGGGCAAGCGCATGCCTGGAATTCCTTACACGCCCATGCTTTTCATGAAATCATGGAAGAGGTACATGGAATCATGGGGGCCGGGTGCGGCTTCGGGGTGGTACTGTACGGTGAAGAGAGGCAGGGTTTTGTGCCGCAGGCCCTCGGAGGTTTGATCGTTGAGATTGATGTGGGTGGTCTCGGCGATTTCGGGGTCGAGGCTGTCTTTGTCGACACAGAAGCCGTGGTTCTGGGAGGTGATCTCCACGGTGCCTTTGGCCAGGTTCATGACCGGCTGGTTGCCGCCGCGGTGTCCGAATTTCAGTTTGAAGGTCTTGGCGCCCAGGGCCAGGGCCGTGAGTTGGTGTCCAAAGCAGATTCCGAAGGTCGGAAGACCGGTTTGAATGAGCTTCCGAACCTCGGAAACGGTGTGCATGACCCCTTCGGGGTCGCCGGGTCCGTTGGAGAGGAACAAGCCGTCGGGTTTGATGGCCAGAATTTCCTCGGCGCTGGTGTTGTTGGGGAAAACGTGTACTTCGCAGCCGAGGTCCTGGAGAATGCGGAGCTGATTGTATTTGGTGCCGCAGTCGATGGTGGCCACTTTGCGCAAGGTCTTTTTCTGGTTCTGCGGCTCCCAGATCATGGGGGCTTTGACGCTGACCTCGCTGGCGAGGTCGCGGCCCACCAGGCCCTGGCTGGCTTTGGCTTTGGCGACGAGACTGTCGGCATCCAGGTCTTCGGTGGAAATCACGCATTTCATCGCACCCTTGTCGCGAATGTGCAGGGTCACCGCCCGGGTGTCCACGCGATCGACCCCGAGGATCCCGTTTTCTTCCAAGTATTCGGGCAGGGATTTATTTGCCCGCCAGTTGCTGACCACCCGGCTGCATTCGCCCACGACCAGTCCGGCTGCGTGGGGGCGGTAGGATTCCATGTCCTCGGTGTTGATCCCGTAGTTGCCGATGAGGGGGTAGCACAGGGTGACGATTTGACCGCGGTAGGAGGGGTCGGTGAGAATCTCCTGATATCCGGTCATGGAAGTGTTGAAGACCAGTTCCCCTTCGATTTCGCCGCGTCCGGCGAAGGCGCGGGCGTTGAAAAGGGTTCCGTCTTCCAGGGCAATCAAAGCTTTGGTGTGTGACATGTGTGTTCTAAGAGGGTTGATAGGGATGCTTCTTCTCTATTCATGTCTGCGGTTGATGCAATGTCAAATCCTTGAAAATCCATCCCGCCACAATGAGAAGGTTTATGATTGGCAGCGTCTTTGTCCTTCATGAGGGAAAGGAACATCCAACATTTGTCCAACCATTGGGCATTGTCACGCGGGGAAATGGAATTCCATTCAAGCTCCGGCGAACCAACCTCAATCCCTCTGGGGCTCTTTTTCCCGATGGCGTTTTCTGATTTCCCGGGGGGAGAGGCCCTGTTCCCGTTTGATCAGGTTGGATAGGGTGAATGGGTTTTCGTAACCGACCCTTCGGGTTATGTCTTTCATGGTGAGGTCGGTGTTGAGCAACAGGGAAAGCGCGGTGTCCACCCGAACCTTCTGCACGTATTTCATGGGCGTAAAGCCGGTGGTCTCGCTGAAAAGACGGGTGAAATGAAATTTGTTTTTGCCCGCGACCTCCGCCAGTTCCTCCAACGTCAGGGCACCGGTCAAATTCCGCCGGACGTGCACCCTCACTTTGTCGATCATGGCACTCTCGGTTTGAACGGTCAGCAAGTGCATCTCGAACAGGATCGCGTGCAATAATGAGCGGAGGGCTTCCTGAAATTCCGGAGATTCAGCGGGGTGTCGCTCCCAAATCCAGGTGATCAAGGTGAGAATGCGTTTGCTGTCGTCTTGAAAAATCAGGGCGCGGAGATCATGTTCGGGCGCGGCGGATTCTTTCCATTGCAGCAGGAAAAACCTGGGCAGAGGCTCCGAATCCAGCAACGGCTCGTGCATGCACCCCTCCGGATAGAGAATGAAGGTTCCGGGTTTGAGGGTCCGGACGCCGTCATCCAGTTGCACTCGGTAAGTGCCGGCCGTGACATAAATCAGTTCATGACATCTGTGAAAAGACCTTGAGGTCTTCCAGAAAGTGGCGGGGACAAGATGCCCCACGTTGAGCAATTGCAAATCCCGTCTGGCCGGGAGGAATTCGGTCATGGCCGGGAGATCGTTTTTGGAGGGACGGTCAATCATCCCGCGTCGATGGGGTTGGGGGTGCAATGGCAAGACCACAATAACTGGAATTTTGCATGATCATAATCGTTGGGAAAGGACGAACGGGTCGAAAAAACTTCTTGTAGGTTATGGTCCGCAGGTTATATCTGTCAACATGATTTCTTCTTCCAGCATCTGTGTCGTCGGCAGTGCCAATGTGGATTTCACCATGCGGGTGGCGCATTTGCCCGCGCCGGGTGAGACCATTACCGGCGGGGAATTTCATCGGCATTTTGGCGGCAAAGGCGCCAACCAGGCGGTGGCGGCGGCGAGGGCCGGGGGAGAGGTCGCATTCGTGGGGGCGGTGGGGACGGATGCGCTCAGCCGCGAAATGCTGGAGGCGCTGGGACGGGATGGATTGGAGCTTTCCCATGTCGCGCGTCTGGAAGCCCATCCGCCCGGCACGGCCCTGATCATGCTGGACCACGCCGGCGAGAATTGCATTACCGTGGCCTCCGGCGCCAACGGTGCCTTGGATTCCGCGCGGGTGGATGCCGCCGAAACAAGGATTGCCGGGAGTGATTGGATTCTGTTGCAGATGGAAACGCCGTTGGAAAGCAATGTGCGGGTTCTGGAACTTGCGGCCAAGCACGGGGTGTCGGTGCTGTTGAATTATGCCCCCGCCACCCGGATGGACATGCCGCTGGACGAACGGGTGACGGGCTTGGTGGTGAATGAAACCGAAGCGGCGGCACTTTTGGACCGGCCCGTGGACGGCGAGGATCCCGAAGCCTGCGCGGCAGCGGCCCGCGATCTTTTGTCCGCCGGGCATCGCTTCGTTTTGCTGACGATGGGGCGGCATGGGGTCATACAAGCAACCGGGGAGGGGACGGTGCGCCATGCCGCTTTTTCGGTGAAGGCGGTGGACACCACGGCGGCGGGAGACACTTTTTGCGGGGCCTTGGCGGTTTCGTTGGGTGAGGGCCGCTCCTTGGAGCAGGCCTGCCGCTTTGCCTCCGCCGCAGCCGCCCTGGCGGTTACCCGCCCCGGTGCCCAACCCTCCATTCCCCGTCGAGCGGAGATTGAGGCTTTTTTTGAACAGGAGGACGTGGCAGAGAGCGCAGAGGAAAATTGAACCACGGATGGATACGGATGGACACGGATTATTTGGTGCTGAGGTTCCGAGGAATAAACCACTGAAAACACTGAAATACACGAAGGGGCTGCCTTTGAATTGGGCTTGAGGTTTTCGGAACAGGGGATTGAAATCCCCATGTCCTTCAGCCGTCGCTACGCGACGAAGCACTGTTTGCGGGAAATCCGTGGATTGAAATCCACGGCTATGCGTGGGCCCGTCGCTACGCGACGCCTGGTGGCCCCATTTTGATTATTTCCTCTCTCCTTCTCTCACTCTCTCCTTCTCTCCCTCTCTCACATCCGCTGCAAGGACGCGCGCTTGAATCATTTCTTCATCCAGCGGGGTTTCGCGGGTGATGAGGCCTTGTTCTTCGAAATAGGTGCGCAGATCTTCGGCTTTGTTTTTGCGAAAGCCGGTGACTTTGCCGTTTTGCAGGTCTTCAATCAGTTGTCGGGCGTCGCCTTGGACGGCTTGACGGAGTTCTTCGACTTTGTCGATGAAGGCGTCGGAGACGGCTCCGGAATCGCGCAAATCCTGTTCGGTGAGGGGGCGGGGACGTCCGATACACCAGGCTTTGTTTCGGGCTGCAAGGCGGATGGCGCGGGCGCGGATTTCCCGGAGGCGTTCGTCTTAAATCCGCGCCCGCAATCCTCCCGCGTCCATGAGGGATTTGAGGGCACCCCAGCTTTGCAGCCCCTGGTCCATGAGTTCGGCGGTCAGGGTGGGATCTTGCACCATGTGCCAGAGGTGGGCTTGTTCGACGGGGGCGCGGGGATCGGGCGCGGGAATGCCGATGCGGCCAGCCCAGTCTTCGGGCGTTTCGTCGGGGAGGGGGCGCGGGGTGGCGGCTTTTTCGGGAGTGGAGGCGGGGAGAGGACGTTTTTGGGCGGTGGCGCGTTTGCGAACGACTTCCAGGTCGATTTCCGCGTGGGGGACGTCCGCGTCGGCGAGGGCCTGTTGCCATTTGCCGACTTCGTCGAGCTGGGCGGTGAAATAGAAAATTTGCCGTCCGGATTGTGCGGTGGCGATGAGGGCATCCATGATTTGCCGGGCACGTTCGTCGTCGCTGGTGCCAAGGGCTTCGTCCACGAAGAGGGGCAATTTGATGGTGTCGATACCATCGAGAAACGCGAGGCGCACGGCCATGAGGACTTGGGCGCGTTCGCCGGTGGAGAGCTGATCGAGTGGACGGGACTCGCCCCCGAGGGTTGCGGCCCGGAATTGGTCGCCATCGAAATCGAGGCCCAATGTGCCTTGGGTGAACAGCGTGAGGTAATGGTTGGCGGCCTTGAAAACGGGGGGACGGGCCTGATTGCGGGTTTCCACCCGCAACCAGTCGATCAGGGCCATGCCGGTGCGAATGTCGAGGCCTGCATCGCGGGCGGCTTCAAGTTCCGCGCGTTTTTGATCCACGGTTTCGAGGGCCTTGTGCAGGTTTTGGGATTTGCGGGCGTTGCGCACGTCCTGATCGAGGCGGGTGATTTGTTCCCGCAGGGTTTCCGCCTGACTGCGGGCGGCTTCGGCTTCGCCGGCTTTGGCTTGGAGGGTACTTTCATCGGCTTTCAGCCATTCGGGCGCGGCTTCCAGGCTTTTCCGAAGCTCGGAAAGCTGTTGGCGGAGGGTTTCCGAGTCTCGGAAGTCGCGTTGCCAGCCCTCCAGTTGTTGCAGACGGCGTTCGAGTTCGGCGAGATCCAAGGTTTCGAGCTTGAGGCGGGCGCAGGTGGCTTCAATTTCGCGGGTCAATTCCGCTTGGCGTTCGTTTTGTCGCTGGATTTCGGTTTTGAGGGCTTGGTGTTTTTCTCGGAGGTTTCGTTCGGCATTGAGGCGGTTTTCGAGGCGGTTCCATTCGCTTTCCAAGGTGTCCGGGACAAAATCATCGAGGTGCGGATGAAGGTGCTCTCGAATGATTTCGGCTTTTTTCGCGACTTTGGTGCGGGCTTTTTCGAGGGTTTGCAGGGCGGCGGCGTGTTCGAGTTCGAGGTCGCGATGGGCTTGCAGGTCCTGCAAATAATGCACGATCCAGAAGGGGTCGGGCTTGGGTTCGATGCCGTTTAACTTGGGGACGGCGGACTGGACGCGGGCCTCGGCTTCTTCGGCGAGTCGGTGCTGGCGGTCGATTTGCTGTTGGAGGGTTTGCTTGTCCCGCAGGGTGGTCCAGCCGTGCAGCCGCTCTTGCCAGGCGGCGGGGGTGTTGGTTTCGGGCAGGTCGAGGCTGTCGGGGAGGCGTTCGCGGAGTTGTGTCAGCCGCTGGCGATGACGCCACCAGACGGACCCCGTCAGGATCAGGGGGAAAAGCGGGAGGGCCATCCACCAATTTTCCAAGCGTAGCCAGGCGGCGTATGCGGTAAGTAGATACAGCAGGGCCATGGCCAAGAGAAAGTGCGCCTCGGTTCCGCCGGGATGACGCAGGTGACGGCGTACTTCTTCGATGGCGAGGCGCAGGTCGTCGGGGTTGATATCGACATCGGGAGGCGCGTCGAGTTTTTCGGTCAAAACGTTGGCGTGGGCGCGTTCGGCTTCGGCCCGCTGACGGAGGTGCAGGTATTCGCGGATTTCCGGATATTGGTAACTTTTTTCTGGGTTCGGCGGGGTCATGTTACCATGCCGTTTTCGCAGGACTTCGATTTTGGCGGCGATGGCCTCGCATTGGTTTTGCGCGGTGTCCACTTGCTGACGCAATTGATCCAGTTCCCTGAATTCGCGGGGCATTTCCTCCAACCACAGGCGGATTTGCGGGGAGGGATGTTCGGAGAAGGCGGGGTCGGAAGCGGGAAGCGCGTCGATCTCACTTTGCAAATCCCGCAGGCGGGTGCGGGCGGCGTCCAAATCGGCGTTTTTTTGTTCGAGGATCTCCAGATCGTCCTGACGCAGTTGGTCCATGCCCGGCGGGGCGGCGTCGAGGCGGGCGCGAATTTCCCGCAGACGGCTTTCCAGGGTGTGGATGCGTTGGGCGTTTTCGATCAGGGGGGCGGTGGCGGCGATTTTTTGCAGGTTTTGGGCTTCGGCTTCCAGTTCACGGAGTTTTTCGGCCTCCTGCAAAAGGGATTGCTGTTGATTGCGGATTTCCCGGGCTTCTTTTTCGGCTTGCAGCAATTCCCAGGCGAGCTTTTGAGGGGCGGCGGGGGCTTTGTCCCAGCCGAGGGATTTGGCGTGGGTGTCGAGATCGACGTTTCCTTGCATGAGAATGCCGACGCGGCGGGCGAGGTCGCCTGCGCCGTCGTCCATGAGGTCGCGCAGGGTCCAAGTGTGCCGGGCGCGGGTGTCGGCGGGGGACCATTGGGGCGGGTCGGAGGGGGTGCCGTCGCGGGTGGCTTGCACGCGGGTGTCGCGTCGTTCGAGAATCCAGCGGGTGGCGTCGTTTTCGGAGAGGGTGAGCTTGGCCCAAGCGGGGAGGGCGCGGGTGGGGGCGTGATGCCAAATGAGGTCGCGCATGGCGGTGGCGGTGGTGGTTTTGCCGCAGCCGTTGGGTCCATGGATGATGTTGATGCCGGGGGACAGGTCCTGCAAAGCAAAACCCTGGTCATGGGGAATGCCGGGCGTGCTGGTGATTTCGAGCCGTTCGACCCGGATCATGTGCCGGTCTCCAGAATTTCGGCGAGCAGGCGTTCGGCGTGCGGACGGGGGTCGGGGAGGGGGGGCGTGTCGAGGCCTTTGCCGTCGAATTCGCTTTGGCGGAGGATGCGGGCGTGCAGGTCTTGGAGGCGTTGACGCAAGGCTTCCGGGGTGTCCTTTTCGATGAGATCGGCCAACAGGGCGTGGATGCCGCCGAGTTGTCGGCAGGCGGCGGGATCAAAGGGCGGGCGGGTCTGGTTTTCGATTTTTTCGATGACCGCGTTTCCGCCGGGTTCCCAGTCGGTCAGGTGTTGGATGCAGGCTTGGAGAAGGGTGGGGTCGCGGACTTCGCCGGTGAAGCGGAGGCGGAGAACGGCCCGGTCGCAGTTGAAGCCTTCCAAGTGCCGCATGACGGTCTCGCGAATCACATCCTCTCCGGGCGGGGTGTCGGCGTTCAGGGGAATTTGGAGGGTGGCGTAGCGGAGGGTGGCGGGGGCAATGGGGCGGGGAGTTGTGAGGGCACCGTTTTCCAGTTCGGTGATCCAGGCGTGGTGGGCCTCGGTTTCGGAGGGGTCGAGGGGCTGGGGGGAGCCGGGCATGAGCACCCAGGGGTTGCCCCCGTGAAGGCGGGGGGCGTGGATGTGACCCAAGAGCCAGGCGGTGACGGGTTGGGCCTGCAGGCGGGCCAGGGACAGGGGCGCGTAGCGGGAGGCGCTTGCGCCGAGGTCGCCGTGGACGATGCCGAGGGCGGGGAGGCCGTCATGGGCGGCGGATTGAAAATCCTCCAGCGGATCTCCGTCCCAATGGGTGCGGGGGAAGGACCAGCCGTGGAGTCTGAGGGCGGGCGCGCCATTTTCCGAAAGGACAAGCTCCTCCCAGAGGCCTTGGGCGCCGAGCAGGGTATAGGTGTCCGGCGGCAGGAAGGCGGAGAGGCGTGGCAGGACGACGGCGTCGTGGTTTCCGGCCACGGCAATGACTTGGATGCCGGCTTCACCGAGTTTGCTCACCCCGGTTTCCAGCGGATCGAGCGCTTCCCAAAATCCGTTGTCGGCGTCCACGATATCGCCCCCGAGGATCACCGCGTTCACCTTTTCGCGCAGGGCGGCTTCGATGATCGCATCCCAGGCGTGGACGGTGCGGGCCTGCCGCCGCCAAGGTTCCGGGAGTCGGGCGGGGGTTCGCCCCAGATGCAAATCGCTGCACAGCAGAAGCTTCACCCGGCCTCCTCCTCCCCGTTTTCGGGGTGGGGGCGGAGGGTAATGGTTTGGATGCGGCGGGCGGTGGCGGTTTGGATGCGGATTTCGCAGCCGGGGGCCTGCAAGACCTCGCCGGCGTTGGGGATGCGTCCGAGGGTGTAGAGCAAATAACCGGCCACGGAATCGTATTCCTCCCGTTCCGGCAGTTTGAGGTGCAGTTCCTCGTTGAGTTCATCCAGGGGCATGGAGGCGTCGACCTGGTAAACGCCCTCGCCGATTTGATGGTAGGGTTTGGTTTCCCGGTCGTGTTCGTCTTCGATTTCGCCCACGAGTTCCTCGAGGATGTCCTCCAGGGTCACCACCCCGGCGGTGCCGCCGTATTCGTCCACGGCAATGGCGGTGTGCACTTTCTTTTGCTTCATGAGGCGGAGCAAATCGTTGATGAGCATGGATTCCGGCACGAAGGTGGCCGTGTGGATGTGTTCGGTGAGGGGGCTGTCGGTGCGGCCTTCGGCAATGGCGCGGAGGAGGGTTTTGACGTGGATGAGTCCGAGAATCTCATCAAAATCCTCGTGATACAGCGGAAAGCGGGAGTAGGGGCTGTCTTTGACGATTTCCAGGGCGTCGGCAACGTTGAGGGTGTCTTCCAGTCCCTGCATGCGTACGCGGGGGGTCATGATTTCGCGGGTGATGGTTTCGCCGAATTCGAGGGCGGAGCGAATAAAGTCCCGTTCGTCGTCGTCGAGTTCGTGGTCCTGGGTTTGATCGACGAGGGTGAGAATTTCGTCTTCGGCGGTGGGGCGGTTTCCTTCCTCGTTGTTGCCGGCGAGGCGGAGGTGGAGGATACGCTCCAGGCTGGAGATCAGCCAGACCAAGGGATAAAAAATCCAGAACAACAGAAAACCGGCGGGCAGAAAGCTCAGGGTGATGCGGTCGGCATAATGCTCGGTGAGCACGCCGGGGAGGGTACGGGTCACGGTGATGTTCAGGAGGGTAAAGAGTCCCACGGCCAGAAAACCGAGCGGTTCCGTGGCTTTGAAGGTGTCTTGGAACAGGACCACGGCCGTCCAGATGGTGGCGATCTGGCTGCTGACGGCCAGGAGGGTGAGCAGGTTGATGAGTTCGGGCCAGCGGCGTTCCCAGCGCTTTTGCATTTTGGCCAGTTTGGGTTTCTTTTCGACCAAGCGACTCAACCCGGCTTCGCCACTGGAACGCGCGGAGCGCAGCAGGGTGTTGAAAAGCCCGGCGGCGAACAGGGTCAACAAACAGAGAATGGGCAGGGACATCATATGAAAAAGGGGCCGGCGAGTTTCAGGGACTGGGCTTCGTTGACCCAGGCGGTTTCCAAGGCCAGCATGGCGCGTTTGCGTTCGGGGGTGTCATCCTCGGCGCCGGTCAGATGGTGGCAGCCATGGGCGAGGTACAGGGCGAGTTCCCGGTCGGGAGAGTCCCGCAATTGACCTTCTTCGTGGGCTTGGACGAGATTGATCACCACTTCGCCGGTGTCGCCGTTCTCCCAGTCCTCCTCGTCAAAATCTCCGCGAAGCCTTTCCGCGGCATATGGGTCGGGATACGCGAAACTGATGACATCGGTAATGGTGTCTTTGCTGAACCACGCGTAGTTGAGGTTGCGGATGGCATCGTCCGTGAGTACGATGGACAGTTCCACCCAATGAAAAGTCGGGTCCAGTTGCCCGACTTTTTCCATGATCCACTGCGCGTAGTCACAGAGCGCATCTTCATCGATGCGGAATTTGGTTTGAAAGTTGGTGATGTCGATGTGCACTTCAGTCGTCGGCGGTTTCTTTTTTTCCGGATTCCCCGGCCTTTTCTTTACGGATGTTCTTGGCCGCTTCTCCTGCCGTTTCCTTGGGCGTTTCCCCGGAGGTTTGATGGGGAGCCTCACTCGAGGTGTCCTTCGGCGAGTCCTTGGCGGCTTCCTTGGCCGCGTCCTTTTTCATGTCTTTGGTGGCTTCTTTGATGGCCTCGGCATCGGTGTCTTTGGGATAGGCGACGCGTCCATGGAGCATGTTGTTGAGGGAGAAGATCATGGAACGCCGAATGGCGGTGATGTCCGACATGGTGAGGCCGCAGAGATCGAACTGTCCATCCATGAGTTTTTCCTTGATGATCTCGTTGACGAGGCCTTCGATTTGTCCGGGCTTGTTTTTGTCGATGGAGCGCGAAGCGGCTTCAATGGCGTCGGCGATCAGCAATATGCCCATTTCCCGGGTTTTGGGGCGGGGGCCGGGATAGCGGTAGTCGTCTTTGTCCACTTTCTCTTTTTTGCCGGCATCCCCTTCGGCCCGGGTGCGGGCGCGGTAGTAGAAATATTGAATGATGCTGGTGCCATGGTGCTGCTCGATGCCTTCGATGATGATCCGGGGCAGTTTGTAGCGGTGGGCGAGGCTGACGCCCTCCTTGACGTGTGAGATCACGATGAGGCGGCTCATGCTGGGGGACAGTTCGTCGTGGGGGTTTCGGCGTCCCTGGATGTTTTCGATGAAAAACTCGGGTTTGGTGAGTTTGCCAATGTCGTGATAGTAGGCGCACACGCGGACGAGCAGGTCGTTGGCACCGATGTCGCGGGCGGCGGTTTGGGCGAGGTGGGAGACCATGAGGCTGTGGTGATAGGTCCCCGGCGCTTCCATGGCCAGGCGGGCCAACAGCGGATGTCCCATATCGGACAGCTCCAGCAAACGCACGTCGGTGGTCACTTTGAAGAAAAATTCGAAGGGCGGAATCACCAACAGGACGAGCACGGCGGAGATCAGCCCGGTGGCAAAAGCGCCGACCGCCATTTGGCTCAGGACCAGGGGGGTGACCTGCTCGGAAATGGCGGTGGCGATCATGACCAGGGCTTTGACGCCGCCGATCCAGAGTCCGGCCCGGAAAAGATTGGAGCGTTTGTGGATGGAGCGGAGACCGATGGCGGCGGTGAGGGTGATCATGAGTCCGCAGAAAAAGACCAGCAGGTCGAAATCCTGGGAGAGGGCCACGACCAAGCTGGAGGAGACCCCCACGGCCAGGGCGAATGCGGGGCCGTACAAGATGGTGGCCAGCAAGGGCGCCAGGGCGAGGGGCAGGAGGGGACGGACCATGAAGCCGGGGATCAGGTTCATGTTGACGGTCAGATAAATGACCGCTTGGGACATGAGAAGACTGATGAGGGTGAGCACGCCCCAGAGGATCAGCCGGTAGGTGTTCGCGGACTGTTCGCGCTGCAGGAGCACCATGAGCATGACGCTCATGATCAGGCCCAGGGCCAGAAAAATGCCGTGGCTGACCATTCGGGCGCGATTGGGGTCGGTTTGGGCCATTTCCTGAAGGATTTGGGCGTGGGTCTGCACGTCGCGGATGATTTGTTCGGTGACCCGGGAGCGGGCCTCCATGAGGGTTTCGCCCTGGGTGCGGGTTTCGTAGACCGGGTCCACGTTTTGTCCGGCCAGGGCACGGGCCTGACGGGTGGACTGGGCGTCCACGTTGAGATTGGCTTCCAGCAAAGCGGCCAGCAAGGCGCCGACCATTTGGCTTTGTTCGTGGTTTAACTCGTGTTTTTCCGTCAGTGTTTTTGCGGCCGCTTCCGCCGCTTCGACGGGGGTGGGCAATTCGCCCAGTTCGCGAATGGGACCTCCAAGTCCGATTTGCACGCGGGTGCCGGTGACAAAGCCTTGGTAGCCGGTTTCGCGATCCGCGGGGGCGATCATGCCGCGTTCCCAGAGTTTTTGCAATTTGTTCAGCAGCGATTGCCGGATTTCCAAGGAAAGTTCCGGGGAAAATTTCTCCGGAAATTCACCGAGGATTGCCGGCAGGTTCAGCAGGTCCACGGTGGCGGACAAATCGTTCTCCGGGCTGAGTCTGGAGGCTTCCGCCCGGTCCTGAAAGCGTTCGAAATTGCGTCGGGCCTCGCGGAGGCGGGTCGTCTGCAAACTCAATACGGGCGGGGACTCGTTCATGGCCCGTTCCCGGCGGACTTCGGTTTGATCGAGATTGATGGTCTCGAAATCGATTTCCGCCTGCACGGTGAAGGGCGCGGTTTGTCCGGGGGTCAATTCGGTGATGACCGGATTGCCGCCCAAATGGAGCACCGCCATGAGCACTTTCCACATCACCACGGTAATCAGCACCAGTTTGAGGGTGATGACCCGGGGATTGCGGGCGAGGTTGCGGGTGCGTTCTTGGGTGCGTTTCTGTCGGGATTTGGAAACGAGGGATTTTTGATCGGTCATAATGATTCGGTCTGAGGATTGGCCTCATCCCGGAGGTTGCGGTAGGCGCGAATGATTCGCTGCACGAGGGCGTGACGGACGACATCGTCCTCGGTGAGGTTCACCATGGAGATGCCTTCGATTTTGTGCAGGGCGCGCATGGCTTCCCGCAGGCCGGACCGCTTTTTGTTGGGCAGGTCCACCTGCGAGGGGTCGCCGTTGACCACGCATTTGCTTTCATAGCCGATGCGGGTAAGGAACATGAGCATTTGTTCCTCGGTGGTGTTTTGGGCTTCGTCGAGCAGGATGAAGCTGTTGTTGAGGGTTCGCCCACGCATGTAGGCCAGGGGGGCGACTTCGATGACGCCGCGTTCGATGAACTGGGCGATCACGGGGGCGTCCATCATGTCGTGCAACGCATCGTACAAGGGACGCAAATAGGGGAGGATTTTTTGTTGCAGGTCCCCGGGCAAAAAGCCCAGGGCTTCGCCCGCCTCCACGGCGGGGCGGGTGAGAATGATGCGGTTGACATCGCCATTGAGCAAAGCCGAGACCGCCATGGCCATGGCGAGATAGGTTTTGCCGGTGCCGGCGGGGCCGAGTCCGAGGGTGACGTCATGGGTTTGGATGGCGCGCAGATACTCGCCTTGGCCCAGGGTTTTCGCAAAAACCGCGCGTTTGCCATTCATGACCTCGATGCGGGTGGAGACCATTTCGCGCAGGGCCTCCGCATCGCCCGCCAGAAAATGACGCAACAGGTAGTAGCGAGTGGGGCCGCGCAAATCGGCACCCTGGCCACGGGCATAACGCAACAGGGCGATGAATTCTCCGACCCGGGTCAGGTCGGCTTCGTCTTCTGCGCCGAGCTTGAGCCAGTTGTCCCGGGCGGTGGTGCGCAGGGAAAACGCCTCTTCCAGGGCACGAAGCAAGCCCCCGCGCGGTGCAAGTACGTCCTCGGCTTCGCCGGCGGAGCTGAAATAGATGGTGTTTTCGTGTTCCATGGATCAACTGCCCATTCTATGCGGTTTCCCGAAAGGGTCAACCGTGTTTTTCGGCCTTGAGGATCAAGACGATGGGGAACTTTTGCAATTCGAACACCTGTTCGGCCCAGTCGGCGCTATAATAGGGGACGCGTTTGCGGCGTTCTTCGCGGCTCATGTCGTGTACGGGCAGGGCTTTGGGCTCGTGCAGGGCCGTGAGGGTCAAGCCCGCCCGCAGCACCCACATCACGGTTTCGGCCACCGGATAGGCCCGCACGCTGACGGCGGTGTCTTCCTTTTCAGGGGCCTCCCGCACATCCGGAGTGGGATGAAAATAACTGTTGAGGAAAATGCCCTGTTCATTTTCGTCGAGTTCCAGCCATTCCCCCGCATAAACGGGGTGTCCCATGCTGATCAGCAGGGTGCCGCCGGGTCGCAGACGGTCGGCGCATTTTTGAATCAGGGCGGCCGGGTCGGCGGCAAAAGGCACGCCGTAGGCGGAATGAATCAAATCATAGGTACCCCAACTGTCGTCCAAGGCCTCCATGTCGCCCAACCGCAAATCCACGGAAACGCCGTGTCCCTCGGTCAACTTGCGGGCATGGTCCAGTTGACATTGGCTGATGTCCATGGCCACGGCATCAGCCCCGTTTTTGGCAAGATAGATGCTGTTTTGGGCGGCGCCGCAACCCAGTTCCAGGCAGCGTTTCCCTTGCAGGGGTTTTGGGAGAAGCCCCAAGTCCGCGTCCCCCGGCAAGAGGGGGCCGTAGTGGAAATCCTTGACGGAAATCGTGGTGGCGCGCTGGTAGTCTCCCGCCAATTGATCCCAATAGCGCGCGTTGCTTTCTGCAAAACCCGATCCGTTTTTTTTATCCATTTTTTTGATCCTGGTTGACCCAGTTGATTTCCAAGCAGTCCTTCAGTTGCAGGCGGGCCCGATGCAGGAGCACCCATAAATTGGAGGAACTGATGTCCAGGGTGTCGCAAATTTCCTCGGCATTCAAGTGTTCCAGTTCCCGCAATTCGAAGACCCGGCGTTGATTGTCGTTGAGTTTGGAGAGGCATTGGTTGAGGGTGAGCCAGAATTCCTCGCGTTCGTAGGCTTTTTCGGGGTTGGTGATCCATTCCGACTGGCCGACCTTCCACCGTCCCTTGCGGTCGAGATAAGCCTCGTGGTCCACGGCATGATCCCCGGGGGTTTCCGTGGCCATTTCCCGGTTGCTTTTGCGGTAATAGTCAATGATTTTGTGTTTGAGGATGCCCACCAGCCAGGTGCGTTCCGCCGAGCGACCCGAAAAACCGTCCGCGCCCTTGATGGCGGCAAGAAACGTGTCCTGCAACAAATCTTCCGCAACCTGGGGATTGCGGACGCGTCCCAAGGCGAAACGGTACAAAATATCGCCGTGCTCGTGCAGCCAACGGGATGGGTTCAGTTCTGGAGTTTCGGGCATGGCGGGGTACATAGCGAAAGCGCAAAACTTTGGCAATTGTAAACGCATTCCGGAGCCCGTTAGATTATGCGTGATTACCAGTCCACCCGGACCGGGTATCTCGACCAAGCCCGATCCCGGGTCACGCAGATCGCGTTCACTTCAAGCGCTTGGGCGATCATCAGACGGTCGAATGGATCCCGATGGTGGAATTCCAGTGATTCCCATATACTCGGAGAAATCTTCCAGCGGCTCATCAAAATCTTCCGACATCCGAATTTTGCCTTCCATGTCTCCCCAAACAGCATCAATTTTGTTCATTCAACCAGATTACATGGAACAGGCTGTTTTGTCAAAGGGTGAAGTGTCCAGGACATTCTCCATTTTTTCAGGATCTATGATAACGGGAGCGCCGATCTCCGCATCGGCTATCGGTGGATGAGCACAAAATGCATGGAAATTGTTTAAATCTCCAAATATTATTCACCCCCTTGTGCCCCTGCCAATGCGGAGATTGGCGCTCCTGTCTTCTTCTGCACCTTTCCCTGTTGTTCAGGTACAACACCATGTAAACACAACCCATTCTGTCGTTTAAAAATACGGCTGTGAAAAAATGGGGAATGTCCTGGTGAAGTTTCTGAATCTGCCTTAGGTTCGGAAATGTTTTCGGGACATCAGGGTGTTTGGATGTGTGGGCTCGGGGCGTTTGAAGACGGGCAGTTTGTGTTTGTATTTCAAGAATATGGCCTGCCAGATGATTTTGGGCAGGGTCAGCCAAGGTTGCAGGGGATGTCGCAGGGACTGCTTGAGCAGGGCGGCGCTCGTGAGCGGAATTCCGGTCCCTTCAATCCAGGCGAGGAGGAACTTTTCGCCGTTTTTGTACAGGTCGACCCCGACATAAAGTTCTTGGCCGGATTGCCTCAGGGTAAATCGATAGTCGCCTTTCATGTCGTTGAAAGGGGAGACGTGGAATTCCTTGGCATGGGTGGCGGCCAGGACTTGCTCCCCCTCCGGGCGCACCAAGGGGACGGCGTACACGTGTCGGTCGCCAAAGGTGTTGTTGACTTCGGCGATCAGCCCCATGGGGATTTGGGTTTCGTCTTCGAGGATGAAAAAACTCACGGGATTGAAGACTTTGCCCCACCAGCGGGCGGCGGTGACGAGGCGGATGCGGTGGACGGGACGGGGCGGGTGTATGCTTTCGATCCACGGTTCGAGCTTTTCGCGCAGGGGACGTTCCGAGCCGTCCAAAAAATCGCGGTCCCGCAGGCTCACGGGGGCAAATCGGTTGTATCCAAAACCCCGGACTTCACGGTCCAGCGCATCCAATTCCGCCAGATCAAAGACACAAAAGCCCACGGGGGTTCGAAAACGGTGGTTGACCGGATGCAGGCGTTCGTGTGCCACCGCGCCGCGCATCAATTGACTGTTCATGACGGTTCCACGATCCGGGTTTTGAAGGCTTCAGTGGCTTCCACGGCGGAGCGGACCGCGTCCTCGTGAAAACCGAATCCGAAATAACTGCCCACCAGCCAGGTGTTGCGGGTGCCGTTGCGTTTGCGCAGCGGCTCATGACTGTCCATGGCCGCGCGGGTGTATTGGGGATGGTGCAATACGGTGCGGTTGATCACCTGCGATTCCTGAATTTCCCCGAGTCGGTTCAGGGTCACGAAATAATTCCTCTCCGTCTTCAAGTTTTGCAGACGGTTCATCCAGTAGCTGACACTGACGGGTTTGGTGGGGTCGAAACCGATCTCCCGCGCGAAATTCCAGGATGCCCAGCAGGGCTTGGGTCCTGGCATCACGTCCTCCCAAGTGTGGAGCACAACCTCGTTGGGCTGATACGTCCACGCACCCAGCAGGGTTTTCTCCTCCTCATCGGGATCGCCCAGCAATGCGAGGGCCTCGTCGGCATGGGCGCCGATAAACACATGGTCAAATTCCAGTTTCCGAGCGTCGGAAAAGCAGAGGGTGACCCCTTCCGAGCGTCGGAAAATGCTTTCGGGGCTATCGCCGATATGGATTTCGCCTTTGAGGCGGTCCAGGGCCTTGCGCACATAGCTTTGGCTGCCGCCGCGGACCACCCGCCATTGGGGGCGGTCCTTGAGGGTGAGCAGTCCGTGATTTTGAAAGAAGTGCAGATAGGGTTCGGCAGGAAATTCGGACAGTTTTTTCGGGGGAGAGGACCAGATGGCCGCGCCCATGGCGAAGAGATAACAATCGCGAAAATGGTCGGAGAATTGATGCCGTGCCAAGAATTCGCCCAGGGATTGGGTTTTGGCGCTGCCATTTGCGAGTGCCTCGGTGCCGATTTTGCCGAAACGCCGGAGTTCCGCGATGAGTTTCCAATGCGGACGGGATACCAGGTTGTGCCAGGTGGGAAAAAGGCCCCGGATTCCGGTGCCCGCGTAGGCGTAGCCTTGGGTGACGTCGTGATAGCTGAAGGACATGTCGCTGTCTTCCAGTTCCACGTCCCATTCCCGCAGCAATTGGGTGAAATGGGGGTAGTTTCTGTGGTTCATGACGATGAAGCCCGTATCCACGGGCGTGCCCCGGTCTGGACCGTCGGGAACCGTCAGGGTACGGGTATGGCCGCCGATGTAGTCGTTTTTTTCAAATAAACTCACCTCGCAGTCATGCTGCAGTTTCCAAGCGGCCGTCAAGCCGGCCACCCCGGCGCCGACCACGGCCACTTTGGGACGTGGGGAGGTCATTTCGGGTCCTTTTGCTTGAAGCGGTAGTGGTGTACGGGCCATTCCTCGCCGCCCCGAAAGGCGAAAAGCTCCGAACAGGCCATCCAAAACATGCGCCAGCGCTGAAACCAGACGGCCGCGTTTTCGGGTCCGTAGGTTTTGGAAAAGTAGGGGAGGATTTCGGATTTGGCGGCATCCTGTCGTTCGAGCCAGGCTTCGAGGGTTTTGCTGTAATGCTCGCCATTGACGATCCACTCTTCGTCCACTTCGAGTTTGTCGGTGGCTTTGGGCAGATAATCGGGGGAGGGCATCATGCCGCCGGTGAAAAAATGGCGGGACATCCAGTCTTCTTCACGTCCGTGGTCTTCGAACAGGTAAGGTTTGCCCGCATGAGTGAAGATGTGAATGAAAATTTTGCCGTTCGGATTCAGCCAACCGGCGGCGCGGTCGAGCAATTTTCCGGGGTTTCGCATGTGTTCGAACATTTCCAGGGAGACGATGCGGTCGAATTTTCGGCCCGGGTCGAAATCATTCATGTCTTGCGTGCGTACTTCCAAGTTGCAAAAGCCGCGGTCGAGGGCCTGGGTTTCGATGTGGGCGCGTTGGGTGGCGGAGTTACTGACCGCGAGGATGCGGGCGTTGGGGAAATGTTGGGCCATCCAGAGGGTGAGCGAGCCCCATCCGCATCCCAACTCGAGAATGTCCATGCGGTCGGAGAGTTCCGCGCGTTTGCAGGTGAGGTCCAGCATGGCTTTTTCCGCGTTGGCCAAGGTGTCCACCCCCTCGGGCCAGATGCAGGAGCTGTATTTGAGGCAGGGACCCAACACTTTCATGAAAAAGCGTGTGGGTACTTCGTAATGCTGTTCGTTGGCGGCGGAAGTGTCCACGGCCACGGGTTCATTCTGAAGGCGAGTCAAGAGGGATTCGGTGGTTTCGCCCTCCTTGTCCAAGAGGGCGAGGCGTTCTTTGAGCAGACGACGAATGCCGATGCGGATCAGCGCGTCCGGCAAGCGACCCGCTTCGGCCAGATTCATCAGGGTGGAACTCATGCGTCCTCCGAATTCAGAAGGGCGTCGCGAAATTTTTCAGACATGGGTTTTTCTCCGAGCCATATGTCAAGGTACCACAAACCAAAGTCCGCGTCTTCAAGAAAAAGCTTTTCCTGGTCATTGAAATGCAGCCAGGTGCCTTTGCCGGGAATGACGGTGAAGGTATAGCGGTCGCCGCTGGAGACATCTTGGTATGCGGCGTTGACCTTGTCGAGATAATCTTTTCGTTTTTGTAGCGTTTCCCGGTCGTGGGCCTCGCGCAGCACACGGTTGCCCTGCTCGACCAGCGTGTCCCGGTCGATATTGCGGGTATAGGTAAAGGTCAGCCGCCGGGCGGCGGTTTCGGGGGCCTTGTAGAACGCGCCGGTGAACACGGAGAAAAGGCGGTATCGGAAATGCTCGGCGCCCTGCAATTGCCAGGTGAGATCCTTGGCTTCGACGCGGGTGGGGTAGCGATGTCCGGCCACGCGGACGGTGGACGCCTGGGTTTGCAGGGGCATGGCGGCGGCGAGCCAAAGGATGGCGGTGAACTTGAATGGGAGGATAGTTTGGAGTGTCATGAAAATGAATCGATGTGTTACCGCATAACTTACAGCGGCTTGATTGACTTTTGCCAACGTACATTCACGCAAAGTAGGACTTGTTTCATCGGTTCGCCTATGTAAAGTATTGAGAACGCATTCTGAAATTCAACTTGGAGAACCTCATGACAGACAAACTTGCCGTTCAAATGTTCACCGTGCGTGAGCACACGAAAACCGCAAAAGATCTTGCCGAAACCATGCGCCGTATCCGTGAAATGGGGTACACCGCCGTACAGATGTCGGCCATCGGTTGTATGAATGGGGAGGCGCCGGAAGTGGATGCGGCCATGGCCCGGAAAATGTTGGATGACCATGGGTTGAAGTGCATTGCCACCCATCGTCCCTGGCCGAATTTATTGACGGACATCGAATCCGAGATTGCTTTCCATCATACCCTGGGTTGCGATTTCGCGGCCATTGGCGGTATCGGGTCGGAAGTCCCCGAAACTTTGCAACGGTATCGCGATTTTCTGGCGGAGGCGGCGCCGGTGATTGAAAAATTGAAAGCCGCGGGCATGCGCTTTGCCCACCACAACCACAGCCACGAGTTTTTCCGGCCCGAGGTGGGCGGGGACTGTCCCGAAGATGTGTTGATCAATGAAGGGGGACCGGATTTGTTTCTGGAGCTGGATCTGTACTGGATCGAACACGCGGGCTACAATTGCGCCCGGATTTTGGAACGCTGTCATGGACGGGTACCGGTCATCCACATCAAGGACAAGGAAGTGGTGGAAGGCAAGAACGAGACGCGCATGGCGCCGATCGGGGAGGGTAATTTGGATTGGGACGGGATCATCGCGGCCTGCGAGGCCGCCGGAGTCCGCTGGTACGCGGTGGAGCAGGACCAATGTTTCCGCGATCCGTTTGATTGCCTGCGCGCCAGTTACGACTTTTTGCGCACCAAAGGGCTTTAGGGCAGATTAATCAGAATCTTGCCCTTGGGCGTCCATCCGTCGGGGATTTCGTCCAAAGTGCTGGCGGGCATCCAGACGGCGCGTTTTTTTTCGGAAAGAACGGCGAGAAGTTCTTCCTGATCCCCGGGACGCAAAACGGTGATTTCGTGGGGGCTTTCCCAGGTGTGCAAGGTCCAATGCACGGCATAGCTGGCCATGTGGTCGACAATGACGATGGCGCCATCGGGGTGGGCGGCCTCCACGGCGTCACGGGCGACGCGGCTTGCGGAGGTTTCCCGAAAGGTCCAGGGGTGGAAGAGGTAATCGGCGTCGTCCCGATAGGGTTTGTTGCGTTCGAAATTCAAGGTGGCGAGAATGTCGGTTTTGCGGGCGAGGGTGGGGGCAATGCCGTATAGGATGGGTTGCAGCGCCAATAAAAGAAACGCGAGTTTGCGGAACGCCGGGCGGTTGATTTGATGGAAGCCGATGCCTGCGAAAAAAGCGAGGCCGGCAAAAGCGGGAATCAGAAAGGTGTATTGGTCGATGACGTCGTAGCGCAGCACGAAGATCAGATGCATGGCGAGGACGGCTAGCAGGGGGGCGAGGGATTTGCGTTCCCGCCAGGCGGCCCAACCCGCAAACGGCAATGAAAAATTGGGGAAACTCAGGGCCAAAAAGGCGAGGCTGATGAAGGTATAGGTGAGGGTGGGGCGGACGGCCATCACTTGTTCCGCAAAGCTGTGGCCGAAGAGCGCGGATTGTACCACGGGCCAAAATTCGCCTTGGACGAACATGGTCACCAAAATCAGGGACGTGTAGGGTAGAGAACCCAAAATCCAGAGCCCGATGGCGGCAAAGGCCTGACGATGGGACAGCGTTCCCTTGCACCAAGCATGCAGAAATAGCAGTCCCCAAACCGCCAATTCGAGGAGGGCAAGGTTGTGGTTGGCAAAATTCAAACCGTTGAGACCCATCAGCGGAATCCAGGCCCAGGTTTTGCCATCCTTACAGATGTACAGATAGCAAAGCATCTGCAGGATCAGCAGGGCCGCGCTCAGTGTATAGACTTCCGGCAAGCCCGAAAAACGCCAGAAGGTATGGGCCAGCATGAGGCAGCCGGCGGCATAGCATGCGGCGGTGGCGTTTTCCGTCCATTTGCGGACGGCGGCAAAGACCCCGCCCACGGCCACGGCGCCGCCGAGGGCGCTGACGGCGGTGATGGCCCAGGGAATGTTCCAGGGCATGAGGCGCATGGCGATCCTGCCCAAATGATAATGCAGGGGATGCACCATGGCCAGTCCCCAGTAATTCATCAAGTCCCCGGTGCCAATCCGCAGGGTGAACTGCCCCGAATCCTGCCATTGAATGCTGCGGGACCCGGTGAAGAAGTACAGGGCGAAGGCCAACAGGCCCAATAGAAATGGGGTGCTTTTTTTCATGGGGCGCTGCGACGCGGTCAGTCTTCCGGGGGGATCCAGGTGAAAGGCACACGGTGATTGGTATCGTTGGCTGTCCAATAATACCATCCTTGAGTTTCACTGTGAAAAGAAAGCGTGCCAAAAACGAATGAACTTGAGTCATCCTCGGGATCATTGTTTGTTTTGATTTCAACCACAATGGAACGTAGCATCAAAAGGCGGAATTGTCTGTTTGAGACGGACGATTCAGAAGCTGTTTTCGGAAAGATTTCCAAGGTCCCCCCATAACTGGGAAAGCTCTCACCTGTGTCGGCCAGTAGAATTGGGGCAGGATCATAACCTGTAACCCACCAAGTTCCGTATACCCCCTGCTGATCAGGTTCTTGAAAAGCAAAGTGATAACTCGCATTCTCAGCCGTGTGCAAAAGCAGGACGGCTCCAGGTTGGAAAACATTGATCGGCGCGATGGGCACCATCGAATAATCCACCGCCAAAGCTCTGGCAAACGTGACGGGTTCTTGTTCGGCGGCAGTTAATTCATGCTGAAAAACAGGATTTTGGTCCATGATGTAGGCAAAATCCTGATCATGAGGCCAATTTTTGAGATCATGGGTTTGGCTGATCGGATATTTGTGAAGGAACTCCGCATCCCATTCCAAAAAATAGATCGGTTCGCCTTGATCATTGGCCCCTTTGACAAGTTTCGAGGTAACGCCTTTGACTTTTGGCAATGCAAGTGCGGCATCGTGAATATCAAATGATTCAGGATCCCAGCCTTCGATGACCACGCTCTCCATGATGATATTCGTCAAAGGTCTCTCATTGGCATCGGTTTCAAAGTCTTGTTCCTCTTGGAAGCCGGCAATGATTACCCGGCTTTCGTGATCAACGATTTCGCCGAAAACCGAATGTAAATCGTTCAAGAAAGGAATTTCTTTAAAAGCGATGAAAAACTGGGACCCATTGGTGGAGTGTCCGGAGTTGGCCATGGAAATGACATAGGGTTCGTGTCGTAAGCCAGGATGAAATTCATCTTGAAATAAATATCCGGGGCCGCCGAAGCCCGTCCCCGTGGGGTCTCCTCCTTGAATCACAAAACCATGATCAAGCCGATGAAAAATCTGTCCGTCATAATAGGGGGTGTTGACCATGAGCCTGTCGGTGTCCGGGTCGATCCAATTGAAGGCCCCGGTGGCCAGGCCGATGAAATTGGCGACGGTGCGGGGGGCGCGTTCGTGGTCCAGTTGAATGCGGACGGTTCCGAGCGGGGTCTCGCCATGCCGGAGGGTGATCACGGCTTCAATGACCGCATCCGCGTGGAGAAAAGGCAACAAAAACGAGGACAGGATCGATAAAAGGAGGATTCTGGATTTCATGGCCGGGATCATAATGGGACAAGCGAGGGATTGCAAAACCTAATCCGCACACATTTTTGTGAGGCGGGCTTTTTCCTGAAACCGTGAGATCTTTGCTTTGAATCCGCACAATCTCATGGGCTACAAGGGATTGTCGGGAACGCTCGACAGACCGCATGGGTATGCCTCGGTTCCCGACAATCCCTTTCGCTCCATGATCTTGCACGCCTTCTGTGCAAATATCTCACGGATTCAGGTTTATTTTTTCGGCGGATTGGGTAGGTTGGGTCCATGAAATCCCCAAAATCCGCCCCCGAGTTGTTGGACATGTTTTATTTGCACATGCGATCGGCCCTCTTGGAGACCGCCGCGGCGTTTGACCGCATTCAGGCGGCGGAGGGCGCGGACGCGATTTGGCGGGACCGGCGCATGGAAAAATTGCGCGAGGCCGCCTCCTTGATTCAACGGGATGAACCCGACCGGGCTCGTCGTATCCTGGAATCCCTGTCCTTGGAGGATCCGTCCGCATGAAGATCATTGAGCCCCATGTCCACATGATTGCCCGCACCGTGCAGGATTACGAACGCATGGCCCGCATGCACACGGTGGCCATTTGCGAGCCCGCGTTTTGGGCGGGATACGACCGCACCTCGCCTGAAGCCTTTCATGACTATTTCACCCACATTTCCGAGTTCGAACCCACCCGGGCGGCCCAATTTCTGATTCAGCACTATTGCTGGGTCTGCATCAACCCCAAGGAAGCCGAGGACGTCGGCTTCAGCCGGGAGGTGATTTCTTTCATTCCCGAATTTCTTTCCAAGCCCACCGTGTTGGGGCTGGGCGAAATCGGATTGCACAAAAGCACGGCCAATGAAATGACGATTTTCGAGGAACAGGTGGAACTGGCCTTGAAATACGACCAACTCATTTGGATTCACACCCCCCATTTGGACGACAAGCTGTACGGCACCCGAAAAATGCTGGACTACCTTTGCGGGCACGGGGGCATCAACCCCGAGCGGGTCATGTTCGACCACATGGAGGAACACACCTTGCCTTTGGTGTTGGACAAAGGGTTTTGGGGGGCGATGACCGTGTACCCGGTCACCAAAAACTCGCCGCACCGGGTGATCGACGCCATAGAGCGCTTTGGCACCGCCAAACTGATCGTGGATGCCAGCGGGGATTGGGGACCCTCCGATCCGGCCACGCTGCACGACACTCTTTTCGAGATGCGCCGCCGGGGGCACCCGGAGGCCGACGTGGAACGGATTTTCTACAACAATCCCTGTCTCTTTTTGGGGCAGGGCGGCAAATTCAAACTGAAACCGACAAGCTGAAATTGAATTGTGGTTTGTGTGGTTTTAAGGTTTACTTTCTCTCTTTTCATGTGATAATTATCGTGCTATGTGCAAAAAAAGCGTGACTTTAACCCCACGCATGAAAGAAGTGGGTCTAAATTTCTTTGCATCGGGAGACCTTCCGCGTTGGAGGCGATGCGAGTTTAAAAACACACAACAGAAAATGGACATTTTACATTCGAGATGTCCGGAGGATGACTGATATGGACCAAACGATTGCAAGTGAGAAAATTCAAATTGAGCGGAAGATGTTCTTTTTTGATTTGAAAGAAAATCAACGGGGCATCTTACTGCGCATTACCGAGGATGTTCGGGGTCATCGCGACACCATCATCGTCCCGGCAACCGGCTTGAAGGATTTTCATGAAATTCTGGGCCGCATGATCAGTGTGATTGACGAGGAAGGCTTGGACCCCACCGATCCGCTGGCCGAGGACTATGAAGATGACATCCTCGAAGAAGGCGAAGAAGGCGCCGATGACGATTACGGCGATGAGGACGATGAGTTCCTGGAAGACGACGAAGAAGAAGACTATTGAGTAACGATTGTGATGCCATTGTGATACGATGGTGATACGGTTGTGATGCCATTGTAATACGATGGTGATGCGGTTGTGATGCCATTGTGATAAAATCGTATTACCATCGAATTGCCATCCAATTACCATTGCATCACTATAGTATCCACCATCGTGTCAAGGTGAGGTTTCCAGAAATCGCGTTCTGGCTTTTTCATCAAAACGCCCCGCGCCCGCTCCTTGAACTCCCTCGGCGTGCGGGCTCAGGGATTCGGTGAGGGCGCGGATGATTTGTTCTGAAGTGGCTTGGGGATATTGGGCGCGATATGCGGTAATGGCCGCGGCCACCCAAGGGGTGGCGATGGACGTGCCCGCATAAGCGCCGGGCGGTCCTTTGCTGCCGATGGGAAAATCGGCGCTGCCGTAGGAGACGAAATCCAGGTGTTCCCCCCGGTTGGAGCCTTCCCACAGTTCGCCATTCGCACGCATGGCACCCACGGCCAGCACCCCCGGGTATGCGGCCGGGTACATGGGGTCGGTTTTCCCATCGTTTCCGGCGGCGGCGAGCAGAATCATGTCCGCATCCGCGGCCTGTTGAAAGCCGGCGTTTAGAATTTCGCTGCGGGTATAACTCCCCCAACTCATGCTGACAACCCCGGCTCCTTGTTCGCGGGAGAAGCGCAGGCTTTCCAGGATCCCGAAGCTGGTGGACAAGCCCTCTTCGTCAAAACCGCGAATGGCGACGATGGGCACGCCGGCCTTGCCGTCCGGCGTTCCGCTGCCATGGGGCGAAATGCGGCCGGAACCAATGAGTGCCATTTGGGTACCATGACCGACCGGATCCGAGATGCGTTGTTGGGGATTGGTGGCATCCATGGAGGCGCGCAAAGCACCCTCGGCCAACCACTCGGCGGCCAGCCCCGAATCCAGGATCGCCAAAGCGGGGGCACCCGCCGCCGGGGGCGGCAGATCCCGGAGCGTTACCGATTCCGGTGACAGTGTTCTCGTGGGTTTCGAGCCCGGCAAATCGTAGACGAAGTTGGGTTCGACCGCCGCCACGCCCGCTTCGCGGTTCAATCGCGCCAGCAATGCGGGCAGGTTGGTGTTCGCGGGAAGGCGGATGCGGTAGATGCCCAACTGTTTGTCCACCGCCACCACCTGCCCGCCCATGGACCGCAACAGGGCGCGGAAATCTTCCGGGGAGACGCCGGGCCGCATGCCCAAGAGCACTTCATCGGCCACATACCGTTCGCCGGTTTCGAGGGTGAGGATGCGGCGTTCTCCGGGAGGGACGGATTGCATGGGATCGTTTGCGGCCCCATCCCGATACACGCGAATGCCCGACAAGGCCAAAACGCGGCCACGGCCATAGGGAATCTCCCGCCATAATATATCATAATTCAAATCCCCGAGCAATTCATGGAGGGCATCGTCCACCGGGACATCCTGAATCTCCCCTGAAATCGTGGCCGTAACCCCGGATTGCATGTTGACGCGCACGCCGTAGGTCGCGAAAGCCTCCAAGACTTCCCGAAGGGACGCCTCCTTGGCGCGGAGGCTGACGCGATTGTCCTCCAGGCGCAGCTCGACGCGCCCGGTTCCCGGGTTTGGGAGCGGTTCCCTGGCCTGAACGGGGCACGACAGGGCAATCATGAGAACGACGCCCATCCATGGCAGGGAAAGAATGTGCCGGAAAAGAAGGTGATGGAAATGAAAGAGGGGTTTGACCTGTTGGGGATTCACGGATATACTCATAAGTCATGATAACGCATAGAACGATACTTATATTGCTGGTTTTTTCAGTGCTCGGCGTTCGGGCAGATGAGGCAACCTCCACCCGAAGACGTCCAAAGTCAATTCCGCGGGTTTATGATCAACGTCCGGTGGTCGTGAATATGGATGATGTGTTTCATCGGAGCATGCCCCGGCAACAGGATGAGGTTGATGCAAACCTTTCCCCCGAAGCCATGCGGGACAATCGCCCCAGAACTTTTGGAAATGGGGAGAACCCCGCGGTGAACAGGGTCACTTTTCTTCCCGTGCTTCAGCAACCACAGGCGGCCGAGGACGAGGAGGAGCGGGAGCGTCGCCCCGCTTGGTTGAGCCCCATGGATTTTTTGGATGACGAGGACTTGTTTGGCCGGGATGGCAACCCGGATGACCTTGAGCGCACTCGGGATGAGGATGACCCGGTGATTTTCGACTGGCAAGGCCTCGGAGAACAACTGTCCGAGCAGGAGTTGCGCATGGCGGAGGATGAAAATGCGACTACCAATGGAGAAGGTGAAGGGGAACGGGAGCGGGCCGCGATTCGTTCCTTGCGGGACCGTGATTTGCGAAGCCTGGCTCTGGAGCCCGTGCAAATGGGCACAAGCGGAAACGATGCGAACCAAGACCGTACGCTTCGCACCAATCAAGGGGGTGGAAACAACAACCAGCCGGCGGCGGGAACGATTGCGTCCCGCATGGATTCGGCCATGCGCATGGGCGGCCCACCCGCCAGGGTCGAGCGGGATGACGATGCGGATTTGCCGGAAATCAATCTGACCGGTACCCGCGCGGTCATGGAGGAAAGCACGTCCAGATGGAACACGTCCAACGCATCGTCTCCGCCAACGTCCTCCGGATTCCGTGACAGCACCGCCCCTTCGGTTTCCAGTTCGGCGGTTTCGGCTCGTTGGGACAGTCCCCGTCCCGAGCGTCCCGAACCCGTGCGCCCAATCGGGAACACGCCTTCGATGGGCTCCAGCATTCGCATGGAACCCATTCGCCCCACTTCTCCCATGCCCTCGGCCGTGAATCGTCCCACGCGCGACACCGCCCCCGCCCAGCGGGAAACCATTGATCGAAGCCACTTCCGGGATGACGAATTTCGTTTGCGCCCGCGCTCCGACCGTTTTTAAGGTCCCGGAACCGCCTGAATGCGTATCCTCCATGTGATCGATTCCTTGGATGCGACCATGGGGGGACTGCCCCGGGCGGCCCTGTCTTTGGCGGGCGCCCAAAGTCAGTTGGGTTTCGAAGTGTCGGTCCTGTATTATTCCGATACCCGACAGGAGGCTGAATTTGACGCGGCGTATGCGGACATTCCGGGGATCTCCTTGGTTGGTCGCCTGTCCCTGATTCGTCCAAGCAAAAGGGAATGGTTGTTCGGAAAGGCGGCCCGCGGGCGCATACGCGCAGCATCGCCCCACTTCATTCATATCCATGGACTGTGGGAGCCGCTTCTGCGCAACGCCCTGTGCGAAGCGGCCCGCATGAAGGTGCCCGCCGTTGTCACCCCGCACGGCATGATGCACCCTTGGCAGGATCGCTTTTGCCGCATTCGAAAATGGATTCTGATCCGTGTTCTGGGATGGGGCAAAGCCTGGCGGTCTTGCTTGTTCGCGCGGGCCCTGACCCCGCCCGAGGCCCGGCATCTCGAGGGAAAAGGATATTTTCCCCGTGTGGAAGTCATTCCAAATGGCGTGGATCCGGACCCGGCCCTGTCGCAAATCGAAGCTTGGCCGGTAGGCATTCCCCCCCAACCGTATGTGTTGGGGCTCGGACGGCTCGCTTTCGGGAAGGGCACCGATCTCCTTCTTGAGGCTTTTCTGCAAATCGCGGGCGAATTTCCCGACTTGAACTTGGTGCTCGCGGGGGCGGATTACGGATTGCAAGCCAAATTGCAAAAAATGGCCGCCGCGTCCGGCCTGGGTCACCGGGTCATTTTTCCCGGCAACCAACCGGGCCCCCAAAAATGGCGTTTGTTGCGCCATACGCAATGCTTTTGCCTGCCCAGCCGGGCGGAAGGCTTTGGCCTGGTCTTGTTGGAGGCGGTGATGGCCGGGGTTCCCGTGGTTCAGTCAGACGCCTGCTGGTTTCGGGAATTGGTCGAAAGGGGCCATGCGGTTTCCTTTGGCGCCCGCCCGGAAGATCTGGCCGAAACCCTTCGCCAGACGCTCAACGCCCCTCCGACGCAAACCGGCGGGGAATTTGTGCGCACCCATTTCAGTTGGCAACGGATCGCACGGCAATTACAGGAGGCGATTGCCCCTGCCGAAAACACCGCGTTTTGATTTCGGCCATAACTTCAATCATGACTTCAATCATGACTTCGATTGACAAGTTCAAATTCAAGGTGCATTCAGATTCCATGAACCGATGGATCGCCACCCGATTGTTTTTGCCCATGGCCGGCGCCCTGCTGCTTGCGGGTCTGGTCTGGATGCAATTCCAGCCCAAGGGGGTGGAACTGGACAGTTCCGCGCGGACGCTTTTGGCCTCCGATCCGCGTAATCGGGAAACCTTTGACAAGCTCCACGAATTGATTCCCGACACGGTGATGGTGTTGGTGGCCTTGGAAATCGAGGATCTCTTCAGCAATGACGGCGCCGCCATCATCGAAGAGGCTTCGAACTTGATGTTGACCGTTCCCGGCGCCGTGGAAGTGAAGAGCCTCACGCACAGTGGGCGCCCGGTGCGGGAGGGTTTCAGTTTGGTGATCGAACCCTTTATTCCGCTGTATGCCAGTGAAGAGACGTGGGCGGAACTTGAGGCCTTTAACACCCGCTTTCCCCTGTCCCGCAATGTCTTGGTGTCCAGCGACTCCCGTTACGCGGTCCTGGTGGGCGTTTACGAACGCAATCTGCCGGATCATGCCGCGCGGGAGGCGTTCCGACGGTCTTTCATGAATACGATCGCGGATTTGGAGGGGAGGGTGCTTGCCAAACACGTGCTTTCCTTTCCTTTCGTGGAGGCGGAAGCGCAAAATATCCTCGCCGAGGATCTGAGCCGTTACGCGATCTGGGCCGGGATCCTGATCGCCTTGGTGTTGTTTGTCACGTTTCGTTCCGTGCCCGCGGTGTTGTATATCCTGGCCATGGAAACCGCGGGCATGATGTTGTTGGCCTTCATTTTCGTGGCCTTGGGTCATGCGGTGAACCTGCACACCGGCATCTTGTTTCCTTTGGTGGGGGGATTGCAATTGACCTTTGTCGCCCATTATGTGGCCGCCCTGCAACGGGCCGGGGCACCTACGCCCCGCCAATCGGCGTCCATCGCGTTCGCGGAAGTGTTTCGTCCCAGTGTCGTGGCCGCCTTGACCACCATGGCCGGATTGGGGATGCTGGCCATCTCCGATTTGGAAATGGTGTCCAATTTTGGCCGAATCGGTGCGTTCGGGGTGGCCGGCGTTTTCTTGCTCACGTTTTTGCTGCCAATTTTTCATGCGAAAAGTTGTGCGGATTTTACGGAAGAAACCAACGGCCCCTCCGCTGACTTTCCGTTTGCACACCTGCTCATTCAACATCGGAAATGGGTTTTTGGGCTCTTTGCTCTTTTGGTTTCGGCCATGCTACCCGGCATCACCCGCATTCGCACCGATGTCCGGGCCATGGAATTCGTGGCCCCGGACCATCCGGTGCGGGAAACCCTGGATTTGCTCAACGATGAACTCGGCGGCATCAACATTTTCCAGTTGGAAGTACGGACCGGCGTGCGGTACGGCATGCAAACCCTGCCGGTTTTGCGCTATTTGGAAGATTTGCGGGCTCATGCCATGTCCCTGGACGGGGTCAGCGATGCGTATGCCTATTCCCAATTGTACATTGCCTTGAACCAAATATGGGAAGGGGACCGCATGGGCGAGCGCGGACTGCCGGAGACGCCCGCCCGCATCGGGTTTTTCAGCAACCTGCTCAACATGAGCCCCTTGCTGTTCAAAGACGCGTTTGTGGACAGCCAGGCGTCCCAATCCCTGATGGTGATACGTTCCCGGGACATGCCGGGTCAAGAATACCTGGGCCTGTTGGCCGAGTTCATGGGATACGCGGAAGCGAAAAAGCCCGAAGGCGTCACCCTGAATCCCGTGCAAGGGCTTCATACGATTCTGGAAGGGGATCGTCAAATTGTCCGCAACCAAACCCGCACCCTGGGCCTCAGCTTGCTGGTAATTACCCTCATGCTTTGCGGACTCTGGCGGTCACCGCGCATCGCCTGTTTGGTGATCTTGTCCAACATTCCCGCCTTGTTGACCCTTTTCGGGGTCATGGGATGGACCGGACTCCCCCTGAACTCGGTCACGGTGATGGTGGCCGCGGTTTTATTGGGGATTGCCGTGGATGACGGCATTCACCTGGCCAGTTATGTGCGCGCCCAACGACAACGCGGCGTCCCCCGCGCCCGGGCGGTCAGCGACGCTCTACGGGCGAAAATCAAACCCATGGCCTGCACTTCCGCGATCCTGTCCGTGTTTTTGGGGCTCTTGGTACTGGCTTCTTTCCCGCCCGTGGCCCATTTCGGTCTTCTGGGGGCCACGGGCATGGTCATGGCCTTTGCCGGTGCGGTACTGCTCCTGCCCGCGCTTTTGTCGACCGCCTTCTCGAAATAAGGGCATGCAAATCGATTGGTTCCGGGCTTGCATTCCCCTCTGCCAAAAGGCAAGAATGCAAAAGTACCAAAAGCCATCCTCTCCTCCCTCCCATGAAATCCATTCCCATCCTTTTTTTCACTCTGTGTATCGCGTTGCTCCATGGCCCGGTTGTCCGCGGGCAGTTGGGGGACAGTTCCCGATCCGCCTCCCTGGCCGTTCAGGCGGACCAGTTGGACAGCCGCGGGAATGTGGTCACCGCCCGGGGCAACGTACGCCTCCAAAAAGGCGCCCAAAGTCTTCGCGCGGATGTCATTACCTACAACGCGGTCACCGAGCAGGCCCATGCCCGGGGCAATGTGGTGTTTGTGAACGACGGTCAAGTTTGGGAAGGGGAGGAACTGCGCTACAATTTCATTACCCAGACCGGCGATTTCCCCGACCTCACCATCACCTACGATCCTTTCATGATCAAAGCCGACAAAGCCGAGCGGGTGAGCCCCATTCAAAGCCGCATGGAAGGGGTCACCTTGACGACGTGTGATGATTTGGAAAATCCGGAATTCATGATCAAGGCCTCGGCGTTGGATGTGTATGAAGAAACCCTTTTCGCCCTGCGTCATCCGGTGTTTTACCTGCGGGGCATTCCGTTTTTCTATTTGCCGCGTCTGGTGCTCGATCAGGAACGCCAAGCCACCAACATCGATTTTCTGCCCGGATACAGCAACCGGGACGGTCTTTTTGCCCTCATCGGTTACAATCGATATCCCGAGCCCGGCTATCGCACCAAAACCCATTTGCACTTGCGCACCGAGCGCGGGGTGGCCGCGGGACACGACTTTTTTTGGTACGATCCGGAAACCAACCAAACCACGACCAGTCTGCGCGGGTATTATGCCCACGATCAGGCCCCGTACCGAAATGACAACGAAGAAGAACGACTCCGGGCCCGGGGCGTGGAAATCGACGAAAACCGCTACCGCGTGAATTTCTTTCATCGCACGGATTTCACCCCCACGGACACCTTGCGGGTCAAAGCCGCGCTTTTGAGCGACCCCCGCATCATTCAGGACTTTTTTGAGGACGAATTCCGTCTGGAGCCCATTCCCGAAAACCGGGCCACCTACAGTGCCATCGGAGAGGGTTGGACCGCCAACGTGGAAGTGGGCAAGCAAATCAACGTCGATGATTTTGGGGGAGTGAACCGCATGCCCGAGGCCGTGTTCACCATTCCGCGCCGTCAATTGTTCGATGAATTGGACCTCTTGTATGAAAGCGAAACCCGGGGCGGCTATCTGGAACGTTCTTTCAGCAAATTCGAACGCAACGAACAAGGGCGCGAAGAATACAGCAGCGCCCGTTTTCACACCCGGCAAATGGTGTTTTATCCCACCCGTCAATTCAGATGGCTGCATGTGGTGCCGCGGGCGGGCTTCGCATACACCCACTACAGCGAAACCCGGGACGAGGAAACGCGGATCACCTCCGAGTCCGTCGTGGACGAGGACACGGGGGTCATCAATACCCTCTTCCAGACCAACACCGTGCAAACCGCCGGTTCCGCGGAAGGGCGTTTTCTTCCGGAAATCGGGGTGGAGGCTTCGTTCAAAGCGTTCAGCATCTGGCACAATGAACCCACCCGCATGGGCCGGGGCCTGCGCCATGTGGCCGAACCTTTCGCCAACTACACCATTGTCCCCGAAGCCGACCTCACCCCGGACCGCACCCTGCAATTTGACGCCATCGACAGCTTGGGCGAGCAGCACAACGTGCGATTCGGGGTTCGGAACAAATTCCAAACCAAACGCATGCTGCCCGGCGGACGCCACCGCATCCACGACTTGGCCAACATCTCCATCAGCACCGTGTACGATCTGCGGGACGATGCGGAACGGAATCTTGGCAACGTCCTCCTCGACACGGAATTGCGGCTGGTCGATTGGTTGTGGGTTCGCTTTGACACCGAATTCAACCCCGACGAATCCGAAATCGAAACCTTTAACACCGAGTTGCGCGTGGAGCATCCCGAAAACAAAAGCTCCCTGGCCATCAACCAACGCTACCGCACCGACCGCAATCACACCGTGCAACTGTCCTATGACTTGAATCCCCGGGGGCGAATCGGGTTGGAAGGCTATTCCCGCTTCGAACTCGAAGACGAAGGCTTGGAAGACCAGTCCGTTCTGTTGCGCTACGAAACCGATTGCGTTGGCTATGGTTTGGGTGTAAGATGGATTGCCGGAGATCGGAATGCCAATGGTGCCGACGGCGAAGATGAATACCGCGTCTGGGTGCAGTTTTGGCTAACCGCGTTTCCGCGCGCCATTGTTGATTTAGGAGGCCGATAACATGAAAAAAAATGGATTTTCTTTGATCGAAGTACTGATCGCCTTGGTGATCGTGGCCATTATGGGCACCTTGGTGGCCTTGAATTTGGAAGGGTCGGCGGGTGAGGCCCGGGTGGTCACGACCCAAAGCAACATTCGCTCTTTGTCCAACGCCCTGCGCTTGTACCAATCGCAAAACGGGATGTTGCCGACCCAGGAGCAGGGATTGCAGGCGCTGGTGCAAAAACCGACCCGTCCGCCTTTGCCCCCCAGATACCAGGAAGGCGGGTATCTCGATAGCCGGAATCTCCCCAAGGATGGTTGGGATCGGCCCTTCATTTATTTGATTCCCGGACGCGGCGGGGAAGCCTTCGAAATCATCAGCTACGGCGCCGACGGCCAGCAGGGCGGCACCGGCGTCAACGCGGAAATCAGTTCCGCCAATTTGTGATGAATGCCCGCAAGGGATTTACCCCAAAATTCACCACCCGTGGGTTTACCTTGTTGGAAATCCTCGTGTCCATTGCGATATTGGGCATCTTGTCCGTGGGCATGGCCTTTGTCTGCCAAGGCGCGCTCCGCATGGACGATCTCCAGCGACAGGAACAACGTTGGATGGAAAACCGAGCCAATCGGATCAACGCACAATTCGCGGGCATCGAACTGGAAGACCCGCCCGTCAAAGTATTGGACTTGTAAATTTTTCAACCACGAAAAGCACGAAATTTCACGAAATGAATAAAGCCCCCCCATCTTGAGAACTTTTTTCGTGCCCTTTCGTGCCTTTCGTGGTTCTTCCATAATTTGAGGCCTGAAGGGCCGTCATTCCACAGCGAAGCCATTCCGCGAAGCGGAAGGGCTGGAATGATGCCACCACAAAAAAAACATAGTCCTGAAGGGCCAACACATGTGCGGGAGTGTCAGCCTTTCAGGCCTATCGGTTTCTTTGATGCGATTTACCAGGCCTTCGGCCTTCGCTTTGGAATGTCGGCCCGTTGGGCCTGAACCGCGACAGCGTCCTACATGCGCTCGGGCAAAAAGTCCACTTGACGGGACTCGGTGTCCACGCGGTCGACCCGCACTTCCACATCGTCGCCCAACTGAATGACGCGCCCGGACTTCCTTCCCGTGGCCCGGGTGCCAGTGGAATTGACCTCGTAATAATCTCCGTCAAGTTTGGTGAAAGGGATTAGACCCCGCTGACCGCTTTCGGTGAGTTCCACCAAGACCCCGCGAGGGATCACGTTGCTGACCTTGGCCGGATAGGGGCCGTTTTTGCCTTGGTTGAGCTGATCCAAATAGAAATGCAGGCGCTTGGTTTCGATGGTTTCCTGCTCGGCGGCCGCGGCCGCCCGCTCCCGTTCGCTGCTGTGAATGCAGATTTTCCGCAAATCCGCGTCGGTGTAGGGATTGGGGAGGTTTTGCTCCAGGGCCACCAACAAACGGTGGGCGATCAAATCCGGGTACCGGCGAATCGGCGACGTGAAGTGCGTATAGGTGTCGAAGGCCAGCCCGAAATGCTCGCCCAACTCCTCGCTGTATATGGCCCGGTTCATGTTTTTGAGCAAGGTGATGGTCACCGCTTGCCGCATGGGGTCGGCCATCTCCCGTCCGATGATTTCGTTGAGGGTCTCCCGGCTGACTGGGACGCCGTCGATGCCCATTTGCCGCAGTTCTTCGGCCATCTGCTTGAAATCCTCTTCGCTGGGTTCATCGTGAATCCGGTAGATGGCAATTCCGAAGCGACCCGCCAGCAAGGCGCCCACCTCGCGGTTGGCCATCAACATGCATTCTTCCACCAGGTGATTGGACTCGATGGAGGTTTTCCGGGTAAACCCGATCACCTGACCGTTTTCGTCCAACACGCAACGGGTTTCCGGCATTTCGAAATTCAGGGCGTATTCCCGCATCCGCTTTTTGCGCAGCTTGCGGGTGAGGCGACCGATGGACAGCACCGCTTCGCGCACCTCGTCGGAAAGTCCCTCGATCATGCCGCCGTCCAACACCGTTTGCGCCTCTTCATAGGTCAGCCGCGCCTTGCTGTGGATCACGGAACGACAGGTGTCCACGGCAAAAACCTTGCCGTGGGTATTGATGTCGAGAAACACCGAATGGGCCAGGCGGTCCTGCTCCGGCACCAGGCTGCAGAGGTCGTTGGTCAAATGTTCCGGCAACATGGGCACCACGCGATCCACCAAGTAGGCGCTGGTGCCGCGTTCGCGGGCTTCCACGTCCAGGGGGCCGTCGGGGGTCACGAAATGGGCCACGTCGGCGATGTGAATGCCCACCCGGAAGGCTCCTTTTTCCAAGGGCTCGATGTTCAGGGCGTCGTCAAAATCCCGCGCGTCCGCCGGGTCGATGGTAAAGATCAGTTTCTCCCGCAAATCCCGGCGCACCCTCAGGTCATCCTTGGTGACCGCCGTTTTGTAGGCCAGGGCTTCTTTCATGACCTCCTCGGGAAAGTCCGAAGTCAGATTGTGCGTGCGCATGATGGCGAGAATATCCACGCCGACATCGTCCACATGACCCAGGTCCTCGACCAATACCCCGGATTCGCGTTCGCCCGCCGATTCGCGATCATCCAACCGCACCACCACTTTATGACCCGATTTGGGGGTAACCCCCTCGAAATCCCGCACCCGAACCGTATCCTTGAAACGACTGTCGTCCGGAAAAAGGGACCAATTGCCCCCGCTTTTCCGCAAAGTGCCCACGCAGGTGAGGGTGCCCCGTTCCAGAATTTCCAGAATCGCGCCCTCGAACAAATCCCCGTCCCCGGCGCCTCTTTTGCGGGAGGGCATGACTTTGGCCCGCACCCGGTCGCCCTGTCGGGCCAGTCCGGTGGCGTGGGGCGGAATGAACACCTCCTCCAAAGGAGGCGCTTCCGTGGTCACGTCCGTTTCCTCGGGCTCCACCGCCAAAAAACCGAAACCGTGCGGATGCAGGGACAAAATGCCCGTGACCACCCGTTCCGAGGGGTCATTCGGCTTGCCGCCGCCCTTGCCGCTCCCTTTGCCGCCGCTTTTCCCACTGTCTTTGTCGGTTTTTGATTTTTTGACCAGGGCGATGCGGTTGCTGCCCAGTTTGATCACCAAACCGTCGCTTTCCATTTGGCGCAGAACCGTGCGCATGGATTTCCGGTGACTGTTGTCCAGCCCCAAATGACCCAGCAGGGCGTGCATTTTCATGGGGCGATAATCAGGTTTTGCCATGAAGGCTTCGATTTGTCGTTGCAGTTGTTCAGGTTTCATGAAATAGGTATTGTTCCAATAAGTGAATGTAAAAAGAAAGGTTTCAAACAATGATCGAGGATCAATTGCCAAGCGTTTTGTTCGTCAGCAGCGAATCCAGGCCCTTTGCCAGTACCGGTGGACTCGCGGATGTCGCCGAAGCACTCCCCAACGAACTGAATCGTCGGGGCGTGCGCATGGAACGCGTGATGCCACTGTACCGAAGTGTGGTTGAAGGGCAGGGGACCGGTGGATACCGGCTTCAGAAAACCCTTCACACCCTGAAAATCCCCATGGGGCATGAAGTGATAGATGCCGATATTTATTCGTGCGAACACCGCGGAACCCTGACGTACTTCGTGGGATGCGAAGAATTCTTCGACCGAACCGAACTATACGCCCTTCCGCACAGAGAGTACAGAGATAATTTCAAACGTTTTCTTTTTTTTCAAAAAGCGGTCGTGGCCCTGATCGACTTTTTGGGACGTCCTTACGAGGTCATTCACCTCAATGACTGGCAAACGGGACTGATTCCGCTCCTCTTGGAGAAGGGCATCAACGGCATCGGTCGCGCGCGCCGGGAAAAGGTGCTCTTCACCATCCACAATCTCGCGTACCAAGGGCTCTACCCGGCCACGAACTTGTACGACACCAATCTGCCCGGCAATCAACTGCAGAACTATCCGGAGTTGGAATTCTACGGCAAAATCAACCTCATGAAGGCCGGGCTCCAGAAAGCCGACCGGGTCAACACCGTCAGCCCCACCTATGCCCGCGAGATCGAAACCCCGGCTTTCGGCTACGGCCTGGACGGCGTCTTGCGCGCGTTGCCGGTCCCCGTGGTGGGCGTGGTCAATGGCGTGGACACGGATGTCTGGAATCCGGAAACCGACCCCGCGCTACCTGCCAATTATTCGGTGTCGTCCCTCAAGGGCAAAGAAACCTGCAAAAGCGCGTTGGTCGGGGAATTTGGCTTGAAATATGACCGGGAGGTGCCGCTGTTTGTGCTCGTGGGCCGGCTGGTCGAACAAAAGGGCGTGGACATCCTCGCGCAAGCCATGGAACGCATGATGAATTTCCCCCTGCAATTCCTTCTGTTGGGATCGGGCCAGGAGGTCTACCATCACTTGGTCAACGAATGGAACCAACGCTGGCCGGAACGTTTTCGCGGGAAAATCGGATACAATGTGGACTTGAGTCACCGCATGGAGGCGGGCGCCGACTTTTTCCTCATGCCCAGCGCCTTCGAACCCTGTGGACTCAACCAGCTCTACAGTCACCGGTACGGAACCATTCCCATAGTCAATCGTACCGGCGGACTCGTCGACACGGTCACGGACCTGCGCAAAGACCCCGGCCACGGCAACGGCTTCCATATGGGCTCCTACAGTCCCGAGGCG
This sequence comes from Verrucomicrobiota bacterium, assembly GCA_020831635.1. Lineage (GTDB taxonomy): Bacteria > Verrucomicrobiota > Kiritimatiellia > SS1-B-03-39 > UBA6053 > PXAS01. The sequence continues at coordinate 51,308 of JAFIGC010000009.1, forward strand.
CTTTTGGAATGCATCCGCGAGGCCATCAGCCTCTTCCACGACAAAAAAAGCCTCCGCAAATACCGCCAACACGCCATGAAACACGATGTCAGCTGGTCCAAAACCGCCGGAGAATATCTCAATCTCTATCAGAATCTTTAGCAGAATCATGTGGACATGATGATCTAGGGAAAAAGGACAGAATGATGAGGTGACAGAAAGATTCGGGGAGAAGAAGGGGAGAAGTATAGAAGGAGAGATGCCGCACTCCGAACTCCGATCTCCGAACTCCGAACTTATCCTGACAGAATGATGTGGGGAGAAGAAGGGGAGAAGTATAGAAGGAGAGATGCCGCATTCGTCACTCTCCCCCCTCCACACCCCAAGCTCCACGCCCCAAGCTCCACGCCTCTCTCCCTCTCTCCCTCTCTCCCTCTCTCTCCTTCTCACCTCCCCTTGCGGATCCGCGGCTGCAAAAACCCAACCGTTCAAAGCGGGTAAGGGTTGACGGACCCCACCGGACATGGCATGTAGACTGCTCAGCTCTTCGAACAAACGAGTCCTCCCTTTCCACCCTCCAAAGTGCGTAATTATGGCCGAAACATTCAAAATTCCCGGAAGCAAGAAAATCCAAAACAAAGACCTCCCCGTCTTTACCCGTCTCTTGGGGGCCATGCTGGACGCGGGGATGCCCTTGGTGCAGGTGTTGGAGACCCTGGAATCGGAAACCGGCAACAAGAACTTCCTCCCCGTGCTTATGGGGATTCGGGAGTACGTGGAAGGCGGGGAAAGCCTTTCCGAGGCCATGGCGCATTATCCCACCGTATTCGACAACCTGTATCTGAGCATGATTCGCGCCGGGGAAACCAGCGGCATGATGTCCGACATCGCCATGCGCCTGGCCGGATATTTGGAAGAAGCGGTGATGCTCAAACGCAAAGTCAAATCCGCAATGATGTATCCGGTCATGGTTACCCTGGTAGCAATCGCCCTCACCACCGGGATGATACTCTTCATCGTGCCCGCTTTTGCGGAAATGTATGCGGATTTTGATTCCGCCCTTCCCGCGCCCACGCAGGCTTTGGTGAATTTGAGTGAGTTTTTAAATCAATATTTTCTCGTGACCATCGGAGTCCTGTTGGCTGTGGGCATTGGTTTCAGCCAATACAAAAAGACCCCTGCGGGTCGGTACAGCGTGGACAAGCTGAAACTGCATATGCCCGTTTTCGGGGAATTGATCAAAAAAGTATCCTTGGCCCGTTTCGCCTCCACCTTTGCCGAACTCACCCGGGCCGGGGTCCCCATCATCAAGACTTTGGATATTGTCGCCGCCGCCGCCAACAACGCCGTGCTGACCCAAGCGGTTCTGGATGCTTCCCCCAAAATTGAAGGTGGGGCCAATATTTCCGCATCCATTGGCGAAAACCCGGAATTCCCCCGTTTGCTGATTCAAATGATGAGCGCCGGGGAAAAATCCGGCAAAATGGACGACATGTTGCAGCGTATCGCCGACATTTACAAAGGCGAGGTGGATGCCACCGTGGACGGGTTGACCTCTCTGATCGAACCGCTGCTCATCACGTTCCTGGGGGTCACCGTGGGCGGTATTGTCATCGCCATGTTCATGCCCATCTTCCGCATGACCGATATTATCATGTAATCCCCTGAATCTGTGAGATCTTGCATGCCCTCATTTCAAATATGGCACGGATTCAGGAAATCGAGAATGGTTCGCAATTTTGAGAAGTTGTAAAATGAACCTTCGGGATTCGGCTCCCCGTTTTTTCCTTCTGTGCGAATATGACGGGGAAATCAATGTCGATTCCGTTGGAAATCAAGTGATTGCGCCTTTTCAGTTTTACGCAAAATGTTGGCACGTTTGATGCTTAAATATTCTTGTTCTTCTATCCAAAGGGGTTTTGTTGGGTTGGAAGGAATGAACATGTAAACATAAAAACAAAAACAAAGAAAACGGAGATCAGAAAATGAAAAATCGTAAAATGGGTTTTACCCTTGTCGAAATTATGATCGTAGTCATGATTATCGGACTGCTGGCTGCAATCGCTCTGCCCGGATTTGCCCGTGCGCGTGAAGCTTCGCAACGAAATGCTTGCATCAACAATATGCGCATGATTCAGGATGCCAAAGATCAATATGCAATTGAAGAAGGTCAAGCAAGTACAATTGTTCCGAATGCCACTAACATTGACCCATACATACGTGGTGGTGTGCCTGTTTGTCCCGTCGGTGACGCTGTTTATGACATTAACGCAGTAAATGTTGATCCTTCATGCACAAGTGGCATTGATGGGCACGTGTTTGCTACTGCTCAATGATGATCATATGATTGACATCGCTCATTGCGGTGGCTGAACATCAACTGAAATCATTTCAGTATTATGACCGTGGTGCTAGCACCACGGTTATTTTTTTATTCGGATTTTCATATCGACTTCCAAGGTCGATGATTACCCTCCTCCGAGGAGTATTTCAAAGCAGGCGTACAAAACATGGAGAACAATGGGATGATCAGGAATCAAAGCATACCTATGCTGGCTGTTGTGTATTCCAGACAATCCGTTTCAGCCCATGAGATAGTGCGTACTCAAAGAAAATATCTCATGGATTCAGGAGTTAAAATAAGTCGTGATTAGATAAAAGTTTAAGGCTCATATGTTTTGACTTTACATATAGAACTTATCTTATAAAGAATTGACCATGGAGCGACCTCACAACGAATCCCATCAAATCTTGTTTTTGGCGAGTTCAGTATTTTTGATTTGGATGGTGACGTGGTTTATGTACCATCCGGTTGTGCACTTTGATTTCGTTTGGGATGACCACCAATTTGTGGTGGAGAATCCGTCTATACGGGATTTTCGGAATGTCCCCAGATATTTTTTCGATATCACCACCATGTCCAAACCTTCCATGGGTAGAGAGTTTCAGGTGTTCCGACCCATCCGAAACATCAGCTACCTGTTCGACTTCCACCTCTTTGGGTTACATCCGCGAGGCTGGCATGTTCACAATCTGATCCTGCATGCTCTCAACGCGACACTGGTATTTTTGCTGGCGTTCACCCTGTTTGAGAGAAAAGACTGTAATGTGAGAAGGATTGCAGCACTGTTTTCGGGTTTGGTTTTTCTGCTTCACCCCTTGCAGACAGAAACGGTGGCCTGGGTAAAGAGCCGAGATGATTTGTTGGCTGTATTGTTCGTTTTGTCCGGCTGTTTGGTTCTATCAAGACCTAACTTGGTGCGCTCAAAAAAGGGATGGGGGCTTTTGTTAATCTTCCACCTCTTGGCGTGTTTATCTAAGGTACAGGCCATCCTGGTTCTTCCTGTGTTGGCCATGATTCCCCCTTCGGGCTCTTACTCGAAGGGGGAAGGTGTCAAACGCTCCGGTATGTTATTGGTTGCCAGTTTGATCTATTTCGTGTGGCGCGCTGTGTTTTTGGGTCAAGTGGAGCAGACCACCCCTTTAGCGGAAAATCACGGACAGACTTTGTGGGTGATGGGGCAGGTCACACTGCAATACCTAGGATTGTTTGTCTTTCCCCGTGATCTTTTGGCGGACTACATACACATGTTGTCTGACCCCATGCCCTCCTTTGCAGTAGTGCTTGGCTCTTGGATCACACTGGGCATCTTGTTTGCCTGCATGGTCCTTGTAACGAGAATGAATCGTTCGTACCTTTACCCTTTTCTATTGGCGGGGGTCGCTTATGCGCCAGTTGCCAATCTGGTGCCCATGATGCAGTACATGGCGGAACGGTTTATGTATATGCCGATGGTCGCCTGGTCTTTATTGCTGGGGGTCATACTGTCAAATGTTCCAAAATTTTCCCACAAGACCTTTACCTGCATGGCTTGGACGCTAGCGGGCGGGTATCTCGTGATGTTGGGGTGGTTCACTACCCGGCGGTTGCCAGTTTGGGAAAATAATCTTACCTTGTTTCGGTCGGTTGTAGAGGATGCCCCGTCTCCCGCTTTCCGTCCTCGGAAGAATCTCTTGTCGGCTTACATCGATCAAGGTTATTTGGAAGAGGCGCAGGTTTTGCTTGAAGAGATCATGGAGCGGTTTGTGTCGGATGACTCCGTAAATTTGTCGGCACAAGCTGAGATCTGGCGGGCAAAGGCCATGTTAGCCACCCTGCGTCAAGACATGGAGTCCGGTGAGATTCTTGAATCTTTGCGTCAAGCGATTCAGTTGAATCCCACTTATGTGGAGGCGTATTCTGATTTAGGGGTGTTCCATGCAACTCGCGAAGAACACAACGAGGCATTGGATGCTTTTCAAAGAGCCTTGGAGCTTCGCCCCTTTCACGCAAACACCCTATACAATCGTGGGCTCATGTTTTTTAAAATGGGGCAACCCAAGCAGGGGGTGGATGATTTGCAGGCATCTCTGGAAGAAGGCCCCCGTTTGAAATGCTATCAAATTTTGGGCGCATATTATTGGAACCAAAACCAAATACGAGAGGCGGTTCGGATTTATCGGGAGGGCTTGGCCTTGTTTCCGGATGATCCGGTTCTTTTGCATTGGAGTCGTGCCGGAGCTCGTTTGCTTGGAGATTGACCTCTCATGGATTGTGGAGATGGTGTAAGAGATGCGGAAGTCAGCGTTCACTTTCTTCTAAAACCGACATTTCCACCGGAAAATTTCTTAGTTGTAGTAACCAGATCTGCCGATCGGGATAGGCCTCAAAAAGACCCCGGTTCTCTTCTTGGCTCATTTCCCGGGCCCAGATGACTTTCGCGGACGGAATGTCGGCCCGATTATACACATACTCCCTATGAAGGCTATGCCCCTCCAAATATCTGACCAAAATAATGTGTTTTCCCGGCTTTTCTTCCAAAAATCGATCCAAATCTCTTTTGAATACTGCCCCTTGTTCACGGAAGGCTTCAAAGTGAATCGTCCTTCCCTGTGTGAGTACGGCGTGGATTTCTCGGCCATAATGGAGGGTCAGCAACAGTGACATGAGGATCAAACCGGTACGGGTGTTGCCGATTTTCCATTGGAAAAGAATTTTGCAGCCAGCAACTTGCAGGCCAATCACAAAGGGCGCGATCGGCGCGATGTAATGCGGCCAGGCTCTGCTGGTCATGACCGAATAAACAGAAACAATCAGCACTGCAAATGCCGCCGCCAAAATCCTCGGATCCCGAATGCGACGAAACACAAGCAAGGTCGGGAGCCAGAGAAACGGTCCCATGAACACGGTGAAAAATCGTTGGAGTCTGAACCAAACCGTGGTTAGTTGGCTTCCCTGATAGGCACGAATCATTTCGTGAGACGATTCACTGGCATTCCAATTTCCATGAGGGAAGGTCAACGCGGCACCGGTCAACATCTTGTTATAGAAAAGATTCATTGCGAGAATCAGGATTCCGGTCAAGAAGATAACTCCCAAAACCTTGTAATTCTTTCGGATCCCAGAGAAATCCTGTCCGGACTTCACCAGCGTTGCCAAATAAAAGAGCAGGACGATACCGGCCGTAATCAAGCCCTCCAATGGTCGGGAGAATGCCAGTATCACCAACCCCAAACTCATCCAAAGCGCCCCGGACACACGGGGATTTTGGTAGAGACGGAGTAAACCGCCCATCAATAAGGCCCCCCCCAGCATCGCCACGGAGCCGCCCCAGAAGGAAAAAGCCCATTTCAGCAACAAGGTGCTGTTTGCAATCGCCAGTAACCCTCCGAGAAACGCCCATCGGGGGGGGAATACCGCCAAAAGCGCCCATGCAACTGCAACCGCGGCAAGTATGAATGACAGCCAGACCCCATAAATTTCCATGCCGGAAAGCAGTTTGCCCAAGGCAAGAAACACCGATTGCCCCGGTGGATACTTACTGTGATAGGTGGGTTCCATGTTTACATGAAACGTTTCAAAAAACTCTGAAAAGGGAGGCGTCGGATTGGTCAAACGCCCTTGCAAAAAGGTGTCGGCGCCAAGAAGATAGGCGAACTCGTCGTGGATGTAGGGCTCTGGAAAACCAAAAGCGGTCACAAGGGATGCGATCACAAGCGTTCCGATGAGGGACGTCAACAAAAGCACGAGCGTTTTGCTGAATGAAAAGGAGAAAATGATTTTAGAGGTATTTGATTTCATACTCGTAAACCCTTAATAAACAAGACAGTAAAATGCCACCTATAAATGATCCACGCCCAAAAATATTTAGCTAGACCGTCTTGCCATGAGCACTTCCATTGCAAAATTTCCTGTTGGAATGGGTGTCGAAAGTCTTTAGGGCGTAAAGAGACTGTTGAGATTTCCCACTTGGAATCATTCCCGTGGGCTTGCGACCAAATTACAGGAAGTGTCATATATTTTCAGCTTTATTATCGAAAGTTGATTTTTTTAAGTTGTCGAATATGAAGTCTCGTAAACTTTTGTTGAATAGTTTTTTGGAAAAGAATGGAGCAATAGTCAGTACACTGAAGAATGTCACTACCCTGAGCAGCAAAGAGGCGGCTAACGCAGTGGGAATATCTATACCCACAGAGTAGGCAAGTGCGACAAGGATTCCTTCACTGGTGCCAAAGCCCGCTGGGGTTATGGCAATAAAACTGTTGACAATATTTATTGAACTAAAAAATAAGGCAACTAGCAAACTGATCTCTGCCCCAAAAGCACTAAACATAGAAAATAAAATTAGGGCAGATGTAAAGGTAAATACAATTGACCACATGATTAATAAACGAATGTTGCACTTGCCTTTCCTAATTACCTGCCAACTTGTTAATATTTTCTTAAGCCTTTCATTGTGAATTCGCTTAGATAGTTTATCGGTTAATACCAGCATTAGCAAAAGAAAAATGACCAAACAAGCAAGAATATAAAAAAATACCACTGGAATCACGGTCCCCAATATTTTGAGAATTAATATTGACAACAACCCAATAAAAGATGAAATCAGAAACAACACTAATTGGCTTGCGGAAAATGAAGAGATGAAACCAGCATACGAAAGTCCATGTTTTTTATTCAGATAAACTGAGCGCATAATAACACCAACTTTTCCTGGTAAAACTTGGTTCATGAGTCGCGTTAAATTTGCAAGACCAAATGACTCAATCAGGCTTAATCTAATTCCTAGCGACCTCACCGATAAATCCATTATTTGTCCAGTCGCAAAAATTCTTATGACCACTAATAAAAATAATAAACCAATAAAATAAAAGTTTGTGATTTCAAGTTTGGAAAATTCTTGAATATTTACAAAGATGTAACAAACAATTATCACAATAAATATTGATGACAAACAATAAGATAAAATCTTTTTGTGGTTCTTTCTCGCAGAGTAGATGCGTTTTATCATTTTATTTTCCTGCTTTTAAATAGAGGGATCTGTACGCTTTAAACATTTGAGTGAAGTTATTATTGTTAATAATTTTCTTTACATCTGTGCGTTCTTCTGATGCTTCAAGGATTTTGTCTGCAAAACCGAACCAACCGTCGCTGGAAGGGATTATTTTCAGTAATGTAGAAACGTTTTTATCAATGTCTATTAGGTCGCTAATTAGGGTTGGGGTTCCTAAACTTAACGACTCCATGATAATTAAAGGCGGGTGAAATTTATTCTCCATCTTTCTAGTAGGGAAAATGGTCAAGTCAGAGGCTTCTAAAAGCTCTATAATATTGTTGGTTTCGCCGACATTTACAACATTACATGGGAACATTTTGGCAAGTCTTTTACCAACACCTAAATTGTCGAATCTACATGCTAAATATACTTTGCAACAGGGATCATTTTTGAAGATATGTGCAAGGCAATCTGCGAAATCCAGTCCTATTCCCATTCTCTCGAACTCGCCGGGAAACAAAACCATCCTTCCATCTACATTTAATTTCAATCTGGTGTTTTTTTTTCGAATTTCGTCGAATGCTACGCGCTGAGGTGAAGGCCAAGGGGTTATTAGTGAAACATGTTTTTTTGTTAGAAGGGACACACGTTTATATGCTGAAGATGTCTGACAAACAACAAAGTCTCCCCAAAGTAGTTCGTGAAGATTTTTGTCGTCTAGGTTTGGAAGCCCAGTGATAGTCTGTATAAATTTAACACCATTTTTTCTGGCTCTGCGTGTTACCGCTTTTAAAATAATAGAATTTTTGACGGTCGGTATATGCGCTGTGTGAACAACATCATATTTGCCAGAGTGATTATATATACCAATTGGGTATTGAAATTTCGATATGTTCCTCCAGCCAATTGAACTAAAGGCTTTTACTTTATTTGGTTTGTTCATGTGCTCGTCAATTAGTGAAAATACACTAGTTTCAATAAGATTTTGGTGAACTAAACTCTTTGCTAAATCTGAAAGTAATACAAAACCCCCTTCTGTCAGTGGAGATTCCGCGGCTCTGGACGCCAGCAATAGCTTGATGCTGCTTTCTTTATTCATTTTGCAAACTTTTTTATTGCTGATGAAGTTATTCTTTTGAATTTAGTAATGTAGTGTTTGCTTTTTGATTTCGCGTATTTAAAATGGTTTCTTATTGGAGGCATTGAGACCTTCTGATATTTAACATTCCCTTTTTTGCATTTGTTTATATTTCGAATATTTACATATACTGATTTATCTTGAGGTTGAGTCAACGAGTAGCTTTGTCTCTGTAAATATGCAATTAACATGGCTAAAGGTTTGTCTGTTTCAAAATCTTCTACATTTAATTCATTTCCAGTTTCTTTCGACATCTTTGATAGTTTGTTTTTATAATCATCACATATTGATGGTTTGTGAATTAGCGCATGGTAAAGCAGGCTGTGATATAAATCATTCTGTTCGGGAATGAAAAAACCATTAATGTGCATTTGTCTATTCTCTAGAATGTCAATCTCCCATTTCTCATCATAGTATCTGTCGCCAACCGTTCTAAAGTCAAATTTCAAATGTTCACCTGCAACTATAATTTCATTGTGCACCCTGTTTTTTGACCTAAAAATTTTATTTGAGTTCGTGATAAAGCACATTTCATGATAGTTGGTGGTTAATAAGTCTATATCGCCATGATCATCAGAGCGATAATTTTCAGGTAAATAATCGAAATTTCTTAAAACAACATACTGAATCGTAGAGTTTAAAACATAAAATAGTTGGTTTAAGCTCTTCCATCCATTATGGCCCACTAAGTTTTTATTATATTTCTCGAAATATGGTTTCGTGCAATTTTTATTTTCTGTAGCAAAATCGTTTGAGTTTTTGCCAAAAAGAAGTGTCAAGTTATGATTTGCTTCAGCCACATCATTGCTGCCATGTATTCGATGCCCTCCACCAGACCATTCTCTGTGCATTGTCTTAGAGGTAAACATTTTAGTGTTAACCAATTTCCCCCCTTTGCTTGTTATGTGCTCTTGATATGCTGGTTCATTATCTTCAACGACTATAGCCAGAAAAGGCCCGATGCCGCAATGCTTTTCTTTATGGGAGTTTTTTGGAAGATTTGTACCGTAAAATCTAGACAAGTTCTTGCTGAAATGTTCTTTGCTCCAATGAATCTCATATTTTTTTATTATACTGAATTTTGCTGCGATATCTTCTACTATTTTTAATTCATACTTTCTGGCATTGTGCCAAATAATAAATAGATGCAACTCAGATTTTTTGATTGAATTCATGGAGAACATTGATTTTACATGAGGATTTATATTTCTGATGTTTCTTATCGTGCGTTTTTTAGTGATTGATGATGGGGGTATTTGGGTTTTGTAGTTTCAATAGATTATGTTTTTTGGAAAGTGGGTGATTTAATCAAATAATGAATAAATGGGGAGAAAAAGTCAAGTAAAAACTTCCAATATGTCTATTCACTTTTCTTTTGTACAGGCCTCCGTGTGGAATTTCATGAGCTTGAACATTTTCCTCACCATCGTACCTTGACCTTAAATCACTTATGACTTTATAAACATCTTATATTCATGATGTAAATGTTCTGACTCTGTCTAAATTGGGACATTATCCGGATTCGGTTTCGTGTTGACTCCTCGTTTTGTTGCACTAAACTCTTTATGGTTTCATGTAACTGGTGTTTGAAGCCCTCTTACCCTCTAATTACGCTGCACCTTTCATTCCCCTGTATAGGACGATTATACTGATAATTATCTCGATCTATGATGAACCAACCTTACAAACTGATTGTTCGCAAAAGAATAGCATGATTAGAACTACCCAAAATCCTAGATTATACCGAGTTGTCTTTCTTGGCACCTATTCTCTGCATCCACGCCAAAAACTCCTTTTGGAAGCTTTGGAAACCAGCCCAGACTGGGAGGTTTCCCAATGCCGTGAGAATCCATGGGGAAGTGTTTCGGATAAAACACAGATCAAAGGGGTGGGGGCCAGACTGCGGATTCTGATCAAGTTTTTGCTTGCCTACCCGGTGCTTACCGTGCGGTATCTGCGGCAACCCCAACATGATCTGGTGGTGATGATGCATGCGGGGCTACTCGATGTTTTGCTGCTGGGATGGCTGGTCAAGCTTCGACGCAAACCCCTCGTATGGGACATTTATATTTCATGGTTCGACACTTTGGTCAACGACCGGGGGCTGTTCAAGGCGGGCAGCATGAGGGCGCGCCTCCTCCACCTGCTGGAGCGGACGGCGGTGCGCATTGCGGATGCGATGTTTCTGGATACTCGGGAGCATGCTGACTACTTTGAAACGCTTTATGCTCTCCCAAAACAGTCGATTGGGGTAGTGCATGTTGGCGTGGACAGTGAATTTCTTCAAGTACTGAAATCGAATAGTGACATCTATCCGGCCTCCGTCCGTGGCAAATGCCTTCGTTTGCTTTATTATGGAAATTACATTCCGTTGCACGGAGTCAAAACCATTGTGGAGGCGGTCGCGATGCTTCGGGATGCGGGCATGGAAATTGGACTCACATTGGTGGGCGACGGCCAAACGGCACGCGAGGTAACCCAGCGGATATCCGACCTCGGACTTGACAATGTCACGAGGATCCCTTGGCTTCCGTATGCAGATCTGGTCTCTACAATTCTCGGCTCGGATATCTGCTTGGGCATTTTCGGCACGTCCGGGAAAGCTCTGAGGGTAATTCCGAATAAAATCTATCAGATTGCAGCAACCGGCGTTCCCTTTATCTCCGCCGCAACCCCAGCGATCTCTGAATTTTGTGAACTTGCAGGAGGACAACTTCCATGCGAGTTGGTCCCGCCGGGAGATCCAGAGGCACTTGCAAAAGGGATTCAGTCGCTTTATGCGCGGCGCGGGCATCCTACCCATCGGGGCTTTGCAGCTGATGTAAATAATGTACGTGAAGAATTTTCAAGCCTTTTATTCGAGATTCTCTCGCCACAGTGAATACGACAGGTATGAAATGCCTGTAAACACAAGAACTCATGAAGTTTTGAAAGAATTTAAGGGATTGCGGGACGGATGAGGGTTTAAGCTTAATCTGTGAGTTTCGAAAACCTGTATAGCAGGGGGCTACACGAACTACAGGTCGCGACAAGTCAAATGGGCTTTACTTTCAATTTCCACGATTTTGATCCGAGTTTAATCGTCGCACCTGCACCCGAATATCCTCCAACAATTGACGGTTCACTGCAATAAGGTCGGTAATCAATCCCACTGTATAACACAAAAGGCCGGCCACAATCAGCACCGCCATGAAAATCAGGGACTGGACTTTTCCCGCGCCACCGTCGGAGAAATAATGGTAGATGAAACGTATCCCGGGAATCATGCCCAGAAAGACAAAGAACGTGCCCAACGTGAAAAAGAATTTCATGGGGCTGTAGAGTAAAAAGACGTGGAACATGGTTAACACCGACCGCCGGATGTAGCTGGGGATGCTTTTTACGAGACGTGAAGGTCGTTCCACCCGGTTGACGCGGATGGGTACCGAGGTCAGGGGGATGTTGCGGTGACCGGCTTGAATCAGGGTTTCGAGGGTGTAGGTGTACTCGCTGAACACATTCAATTGTTCGGCCGCTTTTCGTGAAAAAGCGCGGAACCCACTGGGCGCATCGCGAATTTGGGTGCCGCTCAACATCGCCACCATGCGGCTGCCAACGCGCTGTAGCCTTTTTTTTAGCCAGGAAAACGAGTCGATGGATTCAATCGGTCGTTCACCGATCACCATTTCCGCCTCGCGTCGGAGAATGGGTTGCAGAAGGTCTGCAATGCATGAGGCGTCATACTGGTTGTCGGCATCCGTGTTGACGATCAGGTCCGCCCCCATGGAAAGGGCGGTTTCAATTCCGGTCATGAACGATCTTGCCAATCCCAGGTTCCGGGTATGGCTGACCACGTGGCAGCCCTTTGCCTTTGCAACCGCTTCGGTACCGTCCGTACTGCCATCATTGATGATCAGAATCGAGATCTCATCCACCCCCGGGATGGTGTCTGGCAGGTCGTTCAGCATTTGAGGCAGGGTTTCGGCCTCATTGTAGCTGGGGATTTGTATCACGAGTTTCATTGAAAATCGACTAACGATTGCGGGACGGGAAACAAGCAAAAACGATTCGTTCCGGAGAAATGGGCACGGGGGAACTGCTTGCGGGTTTGCGCAGTCGTCACCTGGGATCGGGACAAAGGCGTTTCCTCCTACGCCCCGCCAATACGGCGATTGGCGCTCCTGTGCGAAAAGTACAATACTCAAATGTACCGAACGGAGTCTTGCTACCACACAAGAAGTCCCTATTCTCGCCTCGTCTTTGTTCTCCGCAGAACCTTTTCCACCTCGTGCTCGAGTTCACGCAAAACGTTTTCGTCCAAAGGCGCAAGCCATCGGTCATAATAGTCCTGGGCCGCACGGTCATGATTCGCCGTCCGCAGAAGCGCCATGACCGCAACCCGGGTGAGAAAACTCGGTTCAGCCTCCATTTGTTGCAGGGCTTGGATCGACTGCGCTGCCGCATCTAGATCTCCCAACTGGAGGAAACACAGGGCTTGAAAGGCGAGGGCCCGCGTGTGGGCGGGTTGCCTGCGAAGGGCTGCTTGGAAAAAATGCAGGGCACGTTCGGGATCTTCATGCGCGTCATAGGCGATCATGCCCAGATTAAAGGCGGGGGCGGCATCCCTCGGTTGTTCTTCCATGGCGCGAAGATACAGAACTTCGGCTTCATCGGTTCTTTCCAGTGAGAACAACGCCTGCGCCTTCAATATCGGCAAACGAGGATAATCCGGGGCGAGGTTTTCGGCTTGAAGGGCGTAATCCAGGGCCAGGTCGTAGCGACCCGCACGCCAGGCCGCCCCGCTCAAGCGGGCCAGGTCATGATGGGCCACCTGTTCACTGCGTACGCCCCACCAATCTCCCCAACTCATGATCAATCCCAACCCGAAAAGGGCCAAAGGGGGCGCCATTGTCCGCCAACGCCATGCGGATCGCCTCCGAAACAGTTCCATGGCACCGGACACCCCGCCGCCGGCCAAAACGGCTGCGGGAAACGCCAATGGCATTCTTAACCTGCCCGACACGAAAACCAAGGCGATCGCGCCGCCCATGAGTAGCAAATATCCCCAAAGTAGCCAACGAACCCGACGTGCGGCCGGGTCCATACAGACCGGCAACGCCAGCGATGCCAACGCCAGTGGCCACAGCCAGCCGAAAGACAGCGGGAGCCATCGCAAAATCATCGAGTCCTTTTTGTGAAGCCCAAAATCCTCAAAATTGAAAATCTCCCGGGCGCTGACGAGATAAACGCCTTTTCGGACCATGAGCGCCAGCCATTCTCCGGGATGTTCGCGAATCTCCGCCAATAGACGTTCGGTCCAGAAGTCGTTGACAGCGGCATACAATTTTTCATCGGCCACCGCGGGACGTTCGCCGTCCGCCACCGCCTGTCGGTACCCTTGCAGCATCAGGTCCGACGTGGGATTTCCAGTGGAACTGTCGGCAAAGGTGTCCTGAACAAAGTAGCGGCCCGATGCCCCGGAACGGTTCGCTTGATAGAGGTTGTATCCACCCTGCCAAGGCAACAACATGGCCTCTCTTCCCACAATCGCATTCCGGGCCACCACGGTTGTCATGGCCAGCGCCGTCGGCAGGAAAAAGAGTGCGGCCGCGACCGTTCGCCTCAAGCGGCGCTTTTCGACGTCCGCAGGCTTTAAGAAGACCATCAGCAACCCAAACAATGGCAAGACGGGCGTAATGGTCGGCCGGGTCAGCCAAGCCAGTGCCCCGAAACAACCCGTGGCAATGAGCAGGCGATTGCCATGGGATTCATGATCCTTCATTGTCAGCCATCGCACCCCCGCCCACACCATGGCCGATTGGAAAAGGGCCACGGTGAAATCCAACACCAATCGGTTTTCGAGCCGGATGAGCGGCGCATACAGGGCCAATGTCATGCCCGTAATGAGGCCCGCCAGATCCCGTCGGGATTTGTCATCGCCCACAAGCCTTCCCGCGACATCGACACCCATGGCCACCACCAAGACGCCGCCCAAGTGCTGAAGGACTCGCAAGCCCCAGAACCAGCCCTCCCCGAAAAACACCTGACTGGCGGCCACCATCACCGGATACAAAGGGGCTTTGAACAAGGGTTCCTCACCAAATCCCTCCCCGCGCAGCAAGGCCTGTGCGGTCAGCACCATCTCCTGTTCGTCGAGCGTGGGCTGAAAAAAAAGGACGGAGGTTTGTGATTGCTCCAAGAGATAAAGGAGCCGAAGCAAAGCCGCAGTCAGGCAACAGATAAGGATGATACGGTTGGGAGGTTGACGAAAAATGTTCATGTTTCCGGATTTTGGCAGGTGAAAAGAGCCTTTGCATCCTTGAAATATCGCAGGGCGGTGTCGACTACAAGCAGATTGATGAACTTCTCTGTCTTCGGTTTTCCGACGCTCGGAAGGCATTGGGAAAAAGCTTCCGACGGTCGGAAACACACTGATCTTGGGTTGGGCTTGGGAAAATCCACAATTTCCATCGTGCCGGATCAGTGGAAATCAGTTTGCTCAGTGGTTGCCTGCCCGAAGGAATGAACCACGGATGGCACGGATGGACACGGATTTTTTTGGAGGCTTGGGTTGTGGGGAATGAACCACTGAAAACACTGATTCACACTGATCTTGGGTTGGGCTTGGGAAAATCCACAATTTCCATCGTGCCGGATCAGTGGAAATCAGTTTGCTCAGTGGTTGCCTGCCCGAAGGAATGAACCACGGATGGCACGGATGGACACGGATTTTTTTGGAGGCTTGGGTTGTGGGGAATGAACCACTGAAAACACTGATTCACACTGATCTTGGGTTGGGCTTGGGGAAATCCACAAATTCCATCGTGTCGGCTCAGTGAAAATCAGTGTGCTCAGTGGTTGCCTTCCCGAAGGAATGAGCACCGGATAGCACGGATGGACACGGATTATTTTTGGATGCTTGGGTTGTGGGAATGAACCACTGAAAACACTGATTCACACTGATCTTGGGTTGGGTTTGGGAAAATCCACAACTCCCATCGTGTCGGCTCAGTGAAAATCAGTGTGCTCAGTGGTTTGCTTTCGGAAGGAGTAAACCACGGATCACGGATGGAGACAGAGAGCTTTCGTACCGTCAATTGGACAAACGAATAAAGGTTTTGGGTATTGGAGGGGATCAAGCAGAGCTACTTCACCGGAGGGGATTCATATCCTTGATCTGCTGGATCGTAAACTTCGGTTTTCCGACGGTCGGAAGACCTTGGGGAAAAGCTTTCGACGGTCGGAAAGCCTGTTATTTGGGGGAAGGGACCCGCCCTCCGGGGCGTAGGCATCTCAGGGCCCGAGGCTGAGCACAGATGGTCACGGTCCCGAGTTCTGGGAAACTTGTCCGATGACCTTTCCTACGCCTACTCCTACTCCTACTCCTAATCCTAATCCTAATCGTAATCGTAATCCTAATCGTAATCGTAATCCTAATCGTAATCGCAATCGTAATCCTAAATCGACATTCCGTAATTTTGGGGCAGTGGTCGTTTTTATTCACGCGAATTGACGTTCTTTCCTTTCTTTTTGTGTTCGGGTCATGTATTTTTTTCGACTCATGGAATCTGATGACACGCCAATTTCAACGCCTTCCTCAACGCCGTCGGGAGAAAATCGGGTCGTCCCGTCCTCGGAGCCGCGTTCCATGTTGCGGCATCATTTAAAAGTCAAGCGCGACCAGAATGAAGGGGATGAGCCGAAAAAAGAGGCCCGGAGCAAGTTTTTCCCGGAGCCGGAAGAGGAGATCGAGGTCAAAATTATTCCTGAACCAGGAAATTTGCAAGAAGCCCCCCCTGATCAGACGATCTCGAAAAAGCCTGCATTTGGGAAAAAACCACTGGTCACTCGGCCCGCCGTTGCCGAGGCCTCCTTGGCGCCGGATGTCAGCATTTCGCCGGCTCCTGCCGAAGAAAAACCATCTCCGTCGCGTTTGAACCATGCACTGGCCAAAGCGAATGATTCCCACCGAAAGCAGGAAAAAGAGGAGGTCACGCGGTCCAAAGCACCAAAAAAATCAAAATCCGCCAGCCCGGTTCCCAACTCCAATCCCCTCATCGCCCGATCTGGAAAGACTCGCGTTTCCGGTGGCGACGGCGCGAACTTCATGGACTTGTTTTTCGATTTCCGGCGGTTTGCGGATGGCGTACACCCGCTCAAGGGCTGGGGCGAAGCGTTTTTATTGGTCTTGATCTCGGGCTTGGCCTGGTCTCAAATCGCTTTGCTGTTGTTTATTTCCGATCATCCGGGCCCTTTGCCGCTGACCGAGAACACCACATCGCTGCTGTTTCTGTTCTTTCAAGATATCTCCATGGGGGTGTTGGGTTGGTTGTTGGTGGGCATGTTCGTGCATGGATTGTTTTTTGTCTGTGGAGGACGTCCGCCTTTGTTATGGACATTGAAGGTGTTGGTTTACGCGTTGTTACCCTTTACCCTGACGAGAATTGGGTTTATTTTATACGGCTTTCAATCGGGCACGGAAGCCTATATCCGCGGCTATCGACCCGGGTGGGTCCTTGACTACGTTCCCCTGTTTTACACCGTGCTTTTGGCGTGGGCCGGGGTTCGCTTGGCCTTGGCCACCCGCAGCAAGCATTGCCAAGGGAAATTCAAGCTTGGCCTGGGCATCTTTATGATTCTCCCCGCATTTTCCTTGGCTTGGACCTTGGCCGGGGTGGAAATTCGTACCGTTTTTCATGGCAAACAAGTCATGGAACTCTGGGAGAGCGCACATGAGTCCTATATGGAGCAAAATCCGCGGGAAGGTTTGATGACGTTGAATTTGTTGGGTACCATTCCCTTGGGGATGGATGTGAAAATGAAGGCGGAGTTTTATCTCATACGCGGGGAGCTTCGCATGAAGGTCGGGGACGTGTTGGGCGCCCGAGAGGATTTCCTGAGTTTGATTCATCTTATGCCCAGAGACCATAGCCACCATCGATTGGCGTGGGGGGCCAATTTGCTGTTATTGGGTCGCTCGGACTTGGGGCTGCCCCATCTGGAAAGGGCCGTGGCAATGCAACCGGCGTCGGCGGACGTCTTTCGATGGCTGGCTTGGACGCAACTGGGGCGGTTCGGGGACGCCGACCGCGACCTCAAGGCGGCTGAGCATCATGCCCGCCAGGCTTTGATTTTGTCCCCGAACGCCATCCATCAGCAACTGCTGTTAGAGGTGCTGCACGCGCAAAACCGATATGTGGAAATGCTGACTCAGGTCGAAAGGTGGGCCCAAGTGGAGATGTATCGCCCTGAAGTGCTTTACTTGCTCTCCGAGGCGGCGATGGCCTCGGGACGCGAACCGGAATCCCGGGTCTGGATAGAGCGCGCGGAAGCCCGTTTGGCCCGTCCTTAGCCACATTTCCATAGATACAGGCCAATTCCTGGCGAAAATCCATCGTTTAAAAAGCGCTGGGGCGCCCGAAACCTTGCTCGCCCAGCCAGGCGATCACGGTTTGAATTTCCCGATCCCAATAGCCCCAGTCGTGGTCCCCGGGGCCTTCCCGATATTCATGATGAAGGCCCACGGAACGGGCGTGGTCCCGGAAACGCAGGTTGTCCGCATATAGAAAATCCTCGGTACCGCAAATTTGCAGCAACGGCGGATGGTCGGGCGCCTTCGCGCATCGGGAAGCCAACGCGAAGAGGTCGTCTTCGGTGCCGGCGGGATCGCGGTCACCGTAGACGAGGCCCAGGGTTTCGAGCCGAAGAGAGTTGTCCTGTACTTCGCGGGCGAATTTGATGCGTTCCACGATATCCATCACCCCCGACAGGGATGCTCCCCCTGCAAAACGCTCCGGATGACGCATCAACCACTTGGCGGCGCCGTATCCTCCCATCGACAACCCGGCCACGGCCTGATGCTCCTTGCGAAATGAAATGGGAAAAAACCGACCCATCAGACGGGGGAGTTCTTCCGTCAGATGGGTCCAATACTTTCCGCCGTAGCACATGTCCGTATAAAAGCTGCGGTGCACGTTTGGCATGATCACGGCCATGCCCGCCGACTCCGCATACCGTTCGATCGAGGTGCGGCGTTGCCAGGCGCTGTGATCGTCCGAAAGTCCGTGCAACAACCAGAGACATGGCCAAAGGTTTCTGGACGCGTCGGGACCTGAAACGCCTATTTGACTGGCATCGGTTTCCTGGGGAATGATGACCATGGCCTCGGTTTGCATGCCCAGGACCTCTGAAAAAAAGCGGGATTGAAAATAGGCCATGGGGATTTCTCGGGAAAGAAGTTGAAAACGAGAGGATCAGTCTTCAGCTTTCGTCGGAATCCGGCGCACATGCCGGACAGGAGCCGCTGAGGGTAATGTCGTGACCGGTCACCTTGAAACCTTCGGGCAGGTTCAGGTTTGATTTCAGCAGACATCCCTCGAGATCGAAGACTTTGTCGCACTGGAGGCAATGGAAATGGTGGTGATGGTGGAGTCCGGATTTTTCGTAGCGGGCGGGTTGACCCGGCAGTTCCACCACGCGAAGGAGTTTCTCTTCCACCATGTCATTCAGGGCCCGGTACACGGTGGCAATGCCCAACTTCGGCACCTCTTCCTGCGCAAGGTCCAGCACCTCCGCGGGACCCAAGGGGCGGGGCTCATGATCGAACACGTTTTCAATGGCAATTCGTTGGCGGGTTTGGCGTTGTCTGGGCATCAATCTTCCATGATCAAAGACAGTTGAATTGTCAAACAAGAAACGTTTGCCGTGTTGCTGCTCCGTTACTGCTCCGTTACTGCTCCGTTACTGCTCCGTTGCTGCTCCGTTGCTGCTGCGCGGTGATTGCAGGGTTGCTGCTTCGTCGCGGTGTGTGTGTAGGGAGTTATGCGAGATACCGCCTTTGCATCTGAGCCTCACTGATCCACCGGCTTCATCTTGAAGCTTTTCCCGAGGTTTGCGACCTGATCGCGAGTTTCGACCATCTGCCCCTCGCGGGTAATTTTTTTTTACACTTTGTTGACAACTGGCCGTGGGTGAATGTGATAGAAGGGCTCCAATCGGTCCCACGTTGGGACCATCGCGACTCACTTCATCACCTCCACATCCATGCCCCCATGAAAGCCCGAATCAGCAAATTCACCCGTTTCCTTTCCCACACCCACGTGCCGCTCATGGTCTACGGCGCGGTGGCCGTGGCGATGCTTTTCATTTGGTTGCTGCGACGGTTTCACGAAGATTTTGCCTTTGATTTACTGGCGGAACTCATCGGGGTTGCGTTCACGGTTTTCATTATCGACACGCTCTTGGTGAAATCCAAAACCAATCGTTGGCGAATCGTTCAGGAAAACGTGGATTATCTGATCGCCCGAACGATTAATCGCTTACGGGATGGCGTGGCATTGCGCGCCTTTCACTTTGAGCCCGAATTGACCTCGGACACCACCGCATCCAACCCCGAAGAACGGTTGCGGGAACAACGCGCAGAGTTTCTTCATCAGCTTTGCGGCCTCGATTCAGAATCCTTGGCAGAGCGTTTGTACGACAAGGAGTTATTCAGCATCGACAGTTATGAGTATTTCAAGGAAAAGTCGGAGGATCTCTGGGGGATTCTCAATATGAAATATTCGGAATATCTGGAACCGGATCTTGTCGCGTTGCTGATTGATTTGCATACCCGCCTCAAGGACGTGTGCGGTCATATCCGTCACTATAGAAAAGCGGAACGTTTTCCGGGGACGTCTGCGGACCATTACCTTGAAAGCGGACGACGCGGAGCCACTCGGGAGTTTGTCCACATCCTGAGGATTTTGGATGACCTCAAGACCATGGGGTATTCCCGTCCTCCCGATGTTTTGTCCGAGGGGTGCTTGAGCGATAAGGCTTAAACGGCGGACGCATTGGCTTTTTCGCCTTTCCCTTGCTCAATCCTGAATCCGTGAGATCTTTGCTGTGAATCCGCACAATCTCATGGGCTGCAAGGGATTGTCGGGCACGCTCGACAGACCGCAAGGGTATGCCTCGGTTCCCGACAATCCCTTTCGCTCCA
>JAFIGC010000128.1 GCA_020831635.1 Verrucomicrobiota bacterium
GCGTTGGTGCGGTTTACGCGGGGTCATCAGCCGCGTGGGGCGGACAATGTGCGGAAACGTCAGTTGAACCGTGAAATGCACTGGACGGGGATTGGGGCTGCGATGGAAAAGGAGCGGAAGCAACGCGCGGCCCCGAAAAACTGGAAGGAGGTGCAGGCGGCCTATCGCCTGTGGGTGGTGGCGAAGGGGATGACGCGCAAGGATGACTCTCGGACGACTGAAAAGATCCGAAACCGCAAGGGGTTTGACCCGGTGGAGGTGATTGCGGAGTATGAACGTCGGGGAGAGGTGCCGATGGCGCAAATGTTACGGCAGCGGGTGCGGTATTTTACGCGCGGGGTGGCGATTGGGAGTTCGGCGTGGCTGGAAGGCGTGATGTCGGAGTATCGGTCATGCTTTAGTGAAAAACGGAAGAAGGCGGGGAAACGGATGCAAGGCGGCTGTTGGGCGGGGTTGGAGGCATTGCGTCAGTCAGGGCAGAATGATGGGTTGGGAATGGGACAGAATGATGAGATGACAGAATAATCTTGGGTTGTGGGTTGGACAGAATGATGCGATGACAGAATAATCTTGGGTTGTGGGTGGGACAGAATGATGAGATGACAGGATGTTGTATGGGCATTCCGAACTCCGTAATGTTGTTCCAAACTCGCGCTCCTTTGATCTCCTCTTTTGTGAGCCCCATGGTCCATTACCCGAAAATTCCGGTGTTTTCCGGTGGCGTTGCTGTCCACTGTTTCGGCGGAATGGTTTGGCGTGAGGGAAGGGCACTTTGCTCAAAACACAAAGGAGGGGCACGGTTTGTCCTTTTGCCTTGAAGGTTTGGGCTGTGGACGTATGTTGGAGGCATGTCAGACTCACAAGACCACAATGATAAACCCGGTAAACGGGATTCCGAAAACGACCAGCCTGAAAATCCCTTTGAACAGTTGCAGAAACAGTTGCAGGAGATGTTCAAACAAGCGAATGTCACGGTGATGCCGGGGCAGGCGGAATTTTTCACGGAGAGCGGGGGCAAAGGGACTAGCCCCAAAAAGCCCGACGATCAAGAGGAGGACGAGCGGGAGCATGTGCTGGAGACGATTCGCCGCTTTCACCTCAAGCCCCGGGACGTGAAGGATTATCTGGATCGCTTCGTGATCCGTCAGGATGAGGCCAAGCGGGCCATGGCGGTGGCGGTTTGCGATCACTACAATCATGTGCGCCGCTGTCTGGAACATCCTGAGTCCAATGCCACCGCGTATGCCAAGCAAAACGTGATTTTGCTGGGACCCACCGGGGTGGGGAAAACCTATCTGATGCGCACCCTTTCGCGTTTGATCGGGGTCCCCTTCGTGAAAGCTGACGCCACCAAATTTTCCGAGACCGGGTATGTGGGCTATGACGTGGACGATATGGTCCGCGACCTTGTGAAGGCCGCCGATAACGATATCGAACTGGCGCAGTATGGGATTGTGTACATTGACGAGATCGACAAAATCGCGGCATCCGGTAATTCCGGCGGCAAGGATGTCTCCGGTCGGGGCGTACAGATCAATCTGCTGAAACTCATGGAGGAGACCGAAGTCAACCTGGTCAGCCAAACCGATATCATGGGGCAGATGCAGGCGATGATGGAAATGCAGCGCAGCGGCAAAGCCGGGAAGCGCACCATCAGCACCAAACACATTCTATTTATCGTCAGCGGGGCCTTCACCACGTTGCCGGAATTGATCAAGAAGCGGCTCAACACCCATACCATCGGTTTTGCCTCCAGCGGAGATGCCTCGGACAAGCCCGAGGCGGAGTTGCTCAAGTACGTGCAAACCCAGGATTTCGTGAAATACGGTTTCGAACCTGAATTCATTGGACGCTTGCCGGTTCGGGTGGGATTTGACGCCTTGGAGGAAGAGGATTTGGTGCAAATTCTGGAGCAGGCCGAGGAAAACATTCTCTGCAAGTATATCGAGGATTTCGAGGGGTATGGCATCGAGGCGGAATTCAAGCCCGAAGCCCTGCGCGAAGTCGCCCGCCGCGCCGCCGGAGAGAAAACCGGTGCCCGGGGGTTGATGACGGTTTTGGAGCGGGCCCTGCGCGAATTCAAATACGAATTGCCTTCCACGGTAGTGAAGCAACTGCAGGTGTCCGACGAGATGATCCGGGAACCGGACGCGGAATTGGCAAAGCTTTTGGAGGAAAACCGTCACGCTCAGCGGGGGGTGCATTTGCAAGAGGTCGAAGCCTTTGCCAAACGATTCAGTGCACAACACGGACTTCATCTTTCGTTTGAACCGGAAGCGGCGAATGCGGTGGCGGAACTGGCGGAAAAAGAAAATCGAACTGTGCACACCGTCTGTGAACGTTTGTTCAAGGATTATCCTTATGGTCTGAAGTTGATCGCCAAACATACGGGTGACGATCATTTTGCCATCGAAGCGGCCATGGTGGCGGATCCGGATGGTGTCCTTTCCAAGCGGGTGGTAGAGAGTTATCGGGAAGCCGAGGCGGAAAAAACGTCTGCAGACGAACCCGTGTCCGAGAAACCGGAGGACGGCGAAACGCCATGAACCCCGCTTTTTCCAATTCCGAGGTTTCGCTCTGGCAGGAGGAACGCTGTATCCTCAACCGACTGCACGTGGCCCGCGGCTTTTTGCAAAGGGGCGTGGGCTTGATGTTCAGGAAATCGGTGCCAGAGCAATACGGAGACGGCCTGCTTTTTCTCAAATGCCGGAGCCTGCATACCTTTAATATGCGCTTTGCCCTCGACATGGTGTTTTTGAATGGAGCGGGTGAGATTCTGAAAGTGCGCCGGGGAGTGCGCCCGTGGAAAATCGTGTACGGTCCGAAGTCCGCTGCGCATGTGTTTGAAGTTCCCGCCGGGGCTTTGGCCAATTTGACAGAAGATGCGCCCATCGTATGGAGAAAATCAGAATGAATCCGTACCCGATTTCTCCGTCCGCGCCAATGACAGGCAGAATTCCGGGCGCCGCCCCCGGGCAACTGATTCCGCCCGAAGGTTCGCCCCCTCCCGTGATGGATGCCATGGTCTCCGGGGACGGCACT
Organism: Verrucomicrobiota bacterium; assembly: GCA_020831635.1. Lineage (GTDB taxonomy): Bacteria > Verrucomicrobiota > Kiritimatiellia > SS1-B-03-39 > UBA6053 > PXAS01. The sequence goes on from JAFIGC010000128.1 coordinate 3,043, forward strand.
CATGTCGTCCATGAAAACGTGGATTTGGCACGTGTCGCCTCATTGCGAACATCGCTTGCGCCCAACCAATGGCTTTGGTTGGATATCAACGGCTTGGCAGATGTGGAACTCATCGCCGGTCTTGGAGACTTGTTTGGGTTTCACCGTTTGAGCTTGGAAGATACCCTGAATTTGCATCAGCGGCCCAAGGTGGATGTGTATGATGATGTGCATTATCTGGTCTTGCAAGTGCCGTTCCTCACGGGGGATGGCTTGGATTTCGAGCAAATTTCGCTTTTTGTGGGTGAGAACTATGTGGTCAGTCTGCAAGCTTATGAGACCAAACGGCTGATGGCGATTCGAGACCGCATCGTTCACGGCAGTGGTCGCCTCGCAAACGGAGGCACGGATTATTTGACTTATGTGGCTTTGGATATTCTCGTGGACCAGGTTTTTCCCGTATTGGCGCGGATTGATGAAACCATGGATACATTGGAGAATCGACTGCTTGACGGTCCCTCCAGGGACCAAGTGTCGGAAATTCATTTTTTGAAAAGCCAGGTAACCCGATTGCGTCGCATGCTTTGGGATCAATGCCTGTTGTTGCAATCCTTCCCCGGCTTGGAGGAGGAATGGGTGCGGGAGGCGACTCGTCCATATTACCGAGATGTGCGGGATCATGCCGAGCGTGCTCTGGGCTTGGCGGAGCAACAGCGGGAAGCTTGCGCCGGCTTATACGAACTGCACCATTCCGTGGTGGGGTCACAACTCAACGAAATCATGAAAGTGCTGACCATCATCTCCACCATTTTCATTCCGCTCACTTTTATCGTGGGCGTGTACGGGATGAATTTCGATCCCGAACGAAGTGTCTGGAACATGCCGGAACTCAACTGGAAATATGGATATCTCTTCTCGTGGGGCTTGATGATGTCCTGTGCCTTGGGTATGGTCATGCTATTTCGTCGCCGTGGATGGATCGGGGCAAAAAAACAAAGTTGAATGTATGAAAAATGATCATGTGATACCGAAAAAATTCTGGGAACCCTTTTCTTTGAAACACAAGGAATTCAGAGGGGTGGGTATGGGACCTTTGCAGATTTGGCTGCACCGGGATGGCGATGACTGGCAAAGCATGGTGCACCGGGATCCCGCGACCGGCGGGGAAGGGCTACGCATGAATCTGGAGGGGGAGGCCCCACAGGATGGGCAGTGGCGACGGCTGGGTTCGGTGACGGAAACCCCGAAGCTGCGTTTTCGGCCCATGATGCCGAACCGTCCGGTGGTGGTGCGTCCGGAAATGCCCTATACGATTTTGCCGGGGGAGCGCATCCAGTTTTTCGTGGGGCTTCCCATGTGGCTGGCAGTGGAAACCCCCTCGGAGATTCGTTTGTTGGAAGAGGCGGTCACCAAGTTGTCCAACACTTGGTTTGGCGCCCCCATGGAGGGGGAGCTGGCGTATGCGATGCGGACGTGGGCGCGGCGAGAAGCCGACGAGTTGGATTTTGAGCCTTGGCGGGTGGTGTGTCCGGTTCGCCTGAAAAACATGACCAAAGATAAGCTGACCTTTGAGCGCATTTGCATCCGCGCGCAGTATTTGGACATTTATCAGGACAGTAAAAAAGGGTTGTGGTCCAACGAGTCGGGAGTGACCGTCCGGGGAGGCAACAACTGGAGTCGCATCAGCTATGCGCGGGGCGCGCCCAAAGAATTGAAAGCCCCCGAGTTGCTGGTCAAAAGCGCCGAAGAGGTCAAGGGAGGGTTCTCTCTCCGAGCCCTCACGGGCGCAGGAGGAATTTTCCAATGAACCACCTGGCATTTGTGATCGAATCCTGGTCCGATCTTGGCGAATTGCTCACCCACGATTGGGTGATCGGCAGTTTGATCCTGTTTATCGGCTGGCCACTCATACGGATTATCTCCGGCATTGTGCGCAAATCATTGAACAAGCACGCCAGTGCCCAGGCCAGCATGTTGGGCTATCGCCTGATCCTCTATGTGGGGACCATCCTGCTGGTGCTGACCGCTCTCGACCAATTCGGGGTGCCGCTTTCCACCATTCTCGGCGCCGCCGGGATTGCCGGGGTGGCCATTGGTTTCGCGGCCCAGACCAGTTTGTCCAACCTCATCAGTGGTATCTTTCTGATATGGGAAAAGCCCTTCGCGGTGGAGGACGTCATCAAAACCGGGGATACCGTTGGTCAGGTGGTGGCCATTGATCTGCTTTCCACCAAAATCCGTACCTTCGACAACACCCTGGTCAGGATTCCCAATGAGCATTTGATTAAAACCCAATTCACCAACATCACCCGCTTTTCCATTCGCCGTTTCGATATCAACCTCGGGGTCGCGTACAAAGAAGATATCGGAAAGGTGATGAAAATTCTCCGCGAAGTTGCCGATGCCAATCCCAACTGCCTCGACGAACCCGAACCCCTGATCGTGTTCAAGGGTTTTGGCGACAGCGCCTTGGAGTTTCTTTTCGGGGTTTGGTTCGCCAAGGCGGATTTCCTTTTGTTGCGCAATTCCATCCAGCGGGAGATCAAGGAGCGATTTGACCGGGAAGGCATTGAAATTCCGTTCCCCCACCGCACCCTCTACGCGGGTGAAGCGACCAAGCCTTTCCCGGTACGGGTGGTTCCGGAAACCCCGGTGCCCATCTCTGAAGAAGGCCCCAGCTTATAGACGGAGATCCGGCACCTCATGTCAGCGGAAACGGTTTATTTGTTGGCGGCGGATGCGATTTTATTCGTGCATTTGCTTTTTGTGCTCTTCGTGGTGGTGAGTTTGCTACTGATTCTTGCGGGCGGGATTCGGGGATGGGCGTGGGTGCGCAACCGAAGGTTCCGGCTTCTGCATTTCGCGGCCATCGGATACGTGGTGGTTCAAGCTTGGTTGGGCATGATTTGTCCGCTGACGATCTGGGAAATGGCGCTACGAGATCGGGCGGGGGACGCCACGTACACGGGTGGATTCATCGCCCATTGGATGGAGCGCTTGTTATATTTTGAAGCCCCGAACTGGGTGTTTGCCGTGGCATACACCCTCTTCGCGGCCCTGGTCGCCGCCAGTTGGATCTGGGTCAGACCTCAGAATCATGCGGGATCATGATTTCTGTCATGACAGAATGATGCAGGGACAGAATGATCTTGGCTTGAGGGAATGACAGAATGATGTGGGGACAGAAGCCGCCAAAGAGGCCAAAGCCTAAGCCTTATGTCCTAAGCCGTTCCGACGCTCGGAAGCCTCCCCAAATAACCTTCCGAGCGTCGGAAAACACTGAAGAACTCATCTTGATAAGTGATGGAATCAATAATTTTGAATCAACCACTGATAACACTGATAAACACTGATGCTTGGGTTGAGGGTTTGGTATTGGGAAATCCAGAATCTCAGTCTTGCCGATTCAGTGGAAATCAGTGTGTTCAGTGGTTGTCTTCTGGAAGGAATAAACCATCCTCCGGGGCGTAGGCCCCCAGGGCCGGAGGCTGAGAACACTGAAATACACTGAACTTGGGTTTTGTTGGCATGGACACTGGATAAAGAGACCGCAGATGCCATCCGGCAGAACGCGGATCAGGAGGGAAAACATACGGCCATGGCTCTGCAAAGCGGTAGCTTCGTTGCACTCGCTACCGCACTCCAAAGACGCTTCGCGTCGCAAAACCACCGCACTCGTCATTCGTCATTCAACATTCGTCACTCCAAATCCTCACCTGCACCTCGACCGTGCTGCCTTCCGCTTGCACGGGGACGAGGTTGCCTTCGATGGGGTTGCCGTCCACGGTGATTTCGAGTTTGCCTTTGCAAATGCCCTTGGGCTTTTGGAATTTGATTTCGTAACGGGCTCCGCGGAAATCGCGGCTCATTTCGGCCCATTCCCAGTCGGAGGGCAGGCAGGGATCGATGCGGAGGCCTTCGAGATCGGGCTCGACGCCGAGCATGTGCTGCTGGACGTTGAGGAGGGTCCAGCAGGCGGTGCCGGTGGCCCAGGCGTGGCTGCCTTCGCCGGGGCGGTCCGATTCGTCGGCGTAGGTGAATTGCGGGGCCACGTAGGGTTCGATGCGGTAGAGATCGGGTTCGGCTTCATGTCGGGTGCAGGGGAGCATTTTTTTGATGACATTGTAGCCGTGGTCGCCCCGTCCGGCCTTGAATTCGGCCCAGACCCGCCAGCGGGAATTGTGTCCTTGCAGGGAGCCGTTTTCCTTGGTGCCGGGGGCGAAACGGCTGATGATGCCGGCGCGGGGTTCGGGTTCGGGGAAGGGCGGGTAGAAGCAATAGCTGCCGCGTTCGGTGTCGATATATTTGTCGAAGGAGGCGAGGATCTTTTGGGTGCGTTCCTCGTTGGCGATGCCCGCGACAATGGCGAAGGCGTTGGGATTGGTGAAGATCATGCCGCCCTCGGTGCAGGATTTGCTTCCGAGCACCCAGCCGGTGTCGTGGGTGCCGCGCCAGTACCAGTCCCCGTCCCAACAGAGTTCGTTGGTTTTGTCGATCAGGTTCTTGAGGCGGCGTTTGTAGTCGGCCATGCGTTCGTGGTCGCCCATGTGTTCCATGCAGGGAAAGAAGAGTTCCATGCAGATGACCATCCAGCCGGAGAGCATGCTGGATTCGCCTTTTCGCTGGTTGCCGAGCTGATCGAGGGCATCGTTCCAGTCGGCTTTCAGGATCAGGGGAAGTCCACGCTCGGAGAATTGACTCCAGAAGAACTCAATGCCGGCAATCAGATGTTCGTAGATGCTGGCATCGGGCTTTTTGGAGCGTCCGGAGATGCAGGTGACGGGGTCCACCCAGGGGGTTTTCTCTTTGAGAATGCTGAAGTCGCCGGTTTCGCGGACGTAGTGGCCGAGAATGAAGAGCGGGTTCAGGGGATCGTCGGAATGGAAGGTGCGGGTGCCCTGCATGGAGACAAAGTTGCCGCCGTGGGCGTAATCGCCTTCGTCGAACTGCCAGATCATGATCTTGTCTTTGATCAGGCTGCGGACCCATTTGGGGTCTTGGGGGAGGCGGCTGACGGCGTCCTGACAGGCGTCGCGCACGCCGAAGTTGTAGATGCCGAAGTAGCAGTATCCGGTATTGCGGTTCCACCAACTGAGATTGGAGCCTTGGTATTTGAACCAGGTGTTGACCATCATGTTGAGGTCTGCGTCGGGGGTGCGCACCACGGGGGTGGAGATAACGCCTTTCCAGTAGGCCTGGTTGTTGGCGAAAGCGGCGTCGGCCAGTTCCACGGTGCCGTATTTGTCGGTCAGTTCGGCGACTTTGCCGACTTTTTGGTCCACGCAACCCAGCACGATCACGTAGTCGGCGGATCCGCCGGGCTGGAGGGTGAACTGATGGCGGAGGCTGGCGCAGGCGTCCCGTCCGGTGCCCACCTGATTGCGGAGGCTGCCGTCCATGGACTGCGGGTTGGCGAGATCGCGGTAGGAACCGACAAAGGCGTAGCGGTCGCCTTCGTATTCGGCCACTTCGGCGGAGGAGGCGAAGACCACGGCGTGATCAAAGGGAATATTGTTTTCGTCGCTGTTGGCAGCCTGCCAGCCCCCGGTGTATTTCACCCACTGCACGTTGCGGGTAACCACGGCGTTGTCTTCGAAGGTTTGACGGTTGAAGAGCAGGTAGAATTCGCGCCAGGCGGTGTCCTCGTACCAGTTGCCGAGGGCCAGTTCGGTGAAGTTGGTGGCGGAGATTTTGCGGACGCGGTCCGAGTGGTTGGTGATTTTCACCCGCCAGAGCATGCAGGCGTCCCCGGCGAGGGCGGGGTTGGGATCGTTGGCATCGGGCATGGGGCAGAAATAGGTGATTTCCGAGCCGATGCCGTTTTGCTTCGCTTTGATGCGGTTGTAGCCCAAGCCAATTTCGCATTCCCAGTCTTCCAAGGGCTTGGTGGGCGGATAGCCGTTGGCGTTCCACCAGCTTTGGTCCTCTTCGTCGCGCAAGTAGACGAATTTCCCGGTGGTGTCGCGGGGCACGCCGTCGATATGCCAGCGGGTGATGCGGCCCACGGTGGGATTGCCCAGAAAACTGTAGCCGCCGCCGAGGTGACTACAGACGTCGCACCAGGCGCCGTTGGACAGGACGTTCATCCAGGGACGATCCAAAAGGGGTTTTTTCAGGTGGAAAGAGGTTCCGTCTTCGGAAAAGTGGCCATATTCAGTGGGTTGCATATCAAAACTCCAGGGATTGCGGGTGAAAATTGAGGCAACATCCTTAATGACTGCGATAGGGAATGCAATCCGAAATACCTTCCGCCCCATAATGAAAAAGGGCTTCGAAATCGTCGTATTTGACGTTTTCACTGGGCGGCCCCCAGACGCCGGCTTGGATTTGAGAAACTAGAAAGGCGAGGGCCGTGCGCGCGGAGCCGGCTTGTTCGGCTTCTCCTGCCCAGGTGACGATGCCGGTGCTGCCCACGGCCTTGGGGAGTTGAAAGTAGGCCACTTCGAGGGGTTCGTCGGGTTTCAGCCAATCCTGAGTTTCCGCCAGCCAACGGTACAGGGGGAGTTGCAGGTCGGTCCATTGCTTGGGTTTGCCTTTTTCATCTTCGGTCCACAAGGCCTCGTATTCGCTTTTGCGGCCGCCCAGATGGGCTTCTTTGGGCGAACTGGGGCTGTCGCTGGTTTTGTAGTCGATGATGCGCAGGCCTTTTTCGGGGTGACGGTCCACGCGGTCGATTTTTCCGACGACCTTCATTCCGTTGATTTCCCGCTCGCATTTGCATTCGGTGGCCACGGCAGTCCAGCCCTCTTCGAGCAACCGCATTTGACATTCGACGGCGGCGTGCAGTCGCGCCCGGGCGCTGTGGGCCATCACCCGTACGGCCATGCCGTGATTTCGTCCGTAGCGGTTTTGAATGGCCGCGTCCAGGAGCGCGTCCATCCGCTGGCACAGTTCTGAAACCGTAGACGCTGGAGACGCGAAGGCGGTGTCGAGAATGCCGTGGAGCAAACTGCCGAAGGCGGCCGCATCCGGTTCCCTGCCAGTGTCGTCCACGCATTCCATGCGCAAAACATGAGAGAGGTAAAAGCGGGTGGGGCAGTTCAAATAGCTTTTGAGGGCGGTGACGGAAATGGACGTGATTTCCTTGGCTTGGGGACGGTTTAGGTCCAGTTTGAGGCCCGGTTTCGCGTGCGGGGCGCTTTTGCCTTGCGGCGGTTCCGCGAAGAGGTTCGCGGCTCTCTCCAGAAGCTGACTGTCCCCGCATTGGAACAGCAAACGGGACGGGGCCGCCGGGGCGCCTTGCGCGTCCCGTTTCATGCAGAGAATCCGTACCGCGCCCGTCGCGCGGCATTGCACCAGAGAATGGAACAGAAAGGCGTCCCGCGCCAGCCAATCGCGGTCGGCGGGCAGTCCCAGGGTCATTTTCAAGCCGTCGGGTAAAAACGCGTCCGACATGCGGCTGCCGGGGACCTTGCCTTCGCCAAATCCCAGCAGCAATAGGGTGGCGGCGGGATGATAGGACAGCTCCAGCCAGCCCTCGGCGGTCACATCGCCCTCCACGCGGGGCGGGTCCACCGATTTTTCGCCCAGCACCCGCAGCACGACCTCCGTGGAAGGCTCCCGACCGTCACGTCCCCGTCTCGCGGCTTCCTGCAAAACATCCGCAACTTCCGTGGCCGCCCGCAGGGCGAAGCGGTTTTCGGGCAGTTCGGGGTTGAGCTTTACCTTGCCATAGACGGTTTGCAGTACCTTGAGCCGCGCTTCCGCGCTTTCGGCGTACATCCAGCTTTTCAGGACCTCCCATGCGGTTTTCAGTTCGGGGTCGGCCAAGGTTTCGTCCACGGAATCGGGACCGTGGGGAAGATGATCCGCCGCGTAGCGGTCCCATTTGGCGAGCAGGGAGACCGGAGATCCCGGCAGAGCCCGCAGGAGATCGGGATTTCGCCAGAGCTGGCGCAAGCTGACGCTGTCCCCCTCCCGCGCGGTTTCGTGCAGGAGGGCCAAGAGGCGGGCCGGCGGTTGGGCCGATACCCGCAGCGGGCGGGGATCGTAGAGCTTGCGGTTCGCGGCAGCGAGCGCGTTTTGCAGGCCTCCGGACAAGGATTCATCCAGCATCCCGAAGGCAAGGTCGGGACGCTCGGGACCTTCGGCAAGCAGTTGGGCGGCTCGTTCGCAAAGGGCGGACGGGTCGGAACACAGCTCGATCCATCCGGGGGGATCGGATTCCGGACCCACGTGCCGGGTTCGCCAGGAGGCGTCCGGGCGGCCCCATTCGTCAAAGTGATCCGCCTCCGATTCCGGGGCGTGGATCCAAGCTTCCACCGGAAGTTGGCTTTGCAGGCGCGCCAAAGTGGTGAGAATCAGGGGCGTGGGGTCGGGCACGCCCGCCAGAATGATGCGTTTGACTTCCTCGGGGGGCGCAAACGTGGCCGCGCGTTTGCGTTTGGCGTCACAGGGATCTTCCAGCCCCATGTGTTCCAGACGTTCGCGATAGAGGCTTTCGAGCCGGGCCATTTCCCGCCAACGGGTTTGTTCGCTTTCCAAGGGGTGGAGATCCACGACCGCGGCCAGGTCCAGATCCCCCTCCACCAATTCCTCCCGCACTTTTTGCAGCCGCCGGCCAAACTCCAGGGCGGTTTCGCCCGACATCGACCCCTCCCGGCCCGGCAACAGGGCGGGCAGGGACTCCATGGGCAGGTCTCGCAGGGTTTCCGACCATGCGTGCATCCAGTCAAAGGGATGGGCGACCGGCGTGTCGGCCTCCGGTTGAAAAAAGAACGAAGGGGGAAGCACCCGGGAGGACAGGACTGCGGTTCCCCCGCGCTGTCGCACTTCCTTGGCCAAATGTTCGCGCAACCGGCGGGCCGCCTGTTTGGTGGGGGCGATGATCAGGGTGTCCCCGAGATCCAACGGACCCTGAACCCGCTCCGGCAACAGCCGCCCGGTGATGGAGGGTAACAAGGGACGGGACCAGTCCAGAAAAATGCGCTTTGCCATGGCGGGAGTTAAGCAAAGGGGAGAGGTTTTGGAAAGGAAAATTTCCGTCAACGGATCCATGAAACGAGTGAGATTTCCACTTCGCCGTCATTTGTGCCGGCGTCATCACCGGTATCCCGTCCCGGCCAAGTGAAAAAGCTCGTTTCCATTCCGGTTCCGAAATTGAAACCGCCGCCCAAAAAAATGTTTTTGGCGGCCACGATGCCGGTCAAACCATTGGCTCCGCCGTTCGCCGTGACATTTCCATTCATGGCATAGACCCAGCCCGCCTCTCTTGCGGTCGCCCCGCCATTGATGGTAATGTTTCCATTCACGGAAATCAAAGCGGGAAACTCGGTGACATTGATCAAGGTGGAATTCCCATTGACCTGAATGTTGCCCGTGGCGATGATCATGCCATACATCTCCATGTCGGAACTCAGGTTCACGTTTCCGTCCACAAAAAACACTCCGCCCGCCGGGCGAATGTCGGTGCGATTGTTGGTCACGTTTTCTCCGGTACGATCACGAATGTCCTTGGTCAACCAACTTCGGTTCAGTGTCTGATTGCCTTCAAAATAATATTCATGGGCTTGGGCGTGGGCACGGTATGCGTCCACATCAATGGGTGGCAAATTCATGATGGGAGAAGTGGGCACTTGTTGCTGGGTGACGGAGGGGGCGGGACTGTACCAAGCGGGATAGCTGACGTTTGGGGCGACATGCTCTGCCTGGGTATTCGTCCCCCAATCCCCGACGATTTGGGAAGACGAAAATATCTGGCTTCCGTTGATCGTGCCTTTCAAGGTCACGGTGCCATCCGCATGTATGAATCCGGCGCCGCCATCCAAATGCAATTGCGGGTTGCCATTGAGCGTCAGGGGTCCGTTGGTTGACACATATTTGCCGTGGAAATTCGCGCTGCCGCTCATGACGACACTTCCGGTGGCATGGGCGCCGTATTCGCCCAGATACACATTGGTCCCTCCTTGCAGGCTCAGTTGGGCGCCCGCAAACAATGCGGCGGGTCCAAAAGCGCCCGTGAGGGTGGGGCCCGTCGGAGTTTCCGTCTCCTCCGAGTGTACCCGGGCCGCGATGGTGGCAGCCGAGACGCGGGTTTGATTGCGATACTGCCCCGTGGACGTGAGCAGGAAAATGTCATCCTTCATGCCGTTGGGTTTCGTAATGACGACTTGGTAAGAGCCGTTGGAAAAATTCGGGTTCGTGGTGACCAAGCCGTTGCCATTGAGCAGCGAAGCGTCGGCGGCCAAGGCGCGAATCGCGTTGTGCAAACCGGCCTCGGAAATGGAAAGGGCCCGGATTCGGTCGGATTCCCGGCGGAAGGTATGCACGCGCTGACGCGAAACGGACGCCAGACTCCCCAGCACAATGGACATGACCAAGGTCATCATGACGACCGTGACCAGAGCGCCCCCTTCGCGGCGGGTGTGAAAAGACAAGTCCGAATTGTCGGAGGCAAGCAGACTCGTTTGGTTTTTCATTGGAATGCTCATGGTGGGGTTAATTTCGGGGGGTGCTTTCGGCGACAATGGTCCAGGCTTCGATTTCTTCGGGGGTTGCCGCGTGTTGGGATGTCAGGCGCAATTCCGCGCGGAATGAGGCTACCGGCGGAACCTCGTTCACAAGAATCTCGGCGACACCACCCGAAGGATGGCGGATGAAATCACCACCGAATTCAATATACGCGGGTTCCCCAAGCCAACGCAAGCTGAAATTTCGTAGCTCCGGCACGGAATCTTGGGTTTTGTCACGTTTCAACGTGGCCTGGATTTGAACATATCTTCCCGGGTTCACGCTGATGGTGCCCGGTGAGGTGAGGGTAGACACGTTTTCCCAGTGGTCGGGCGCAACTTCCATGTCAGGCGTGTCGCTGGTTCTGATTCTGAACGTTACCGCGGTATCATCGGGTTGGTATGCTTCCCAATCCAAGCGCTGAAACACCGGGGCGTCCAAGGTCGTGTCGACAATGCGGGAGGTGAAAACGGCTTCATTGACGTGTGTGGAATTGATCTCTTCCACGCCGGGGAGCCAAGGGGAAGGTTCCAACTCGGGAAATTGGCTCCACACGGGAAGAGAGGTGAGGGTCTCGGGAGGAGGCGAGGTCAACCGCAGGAGGTATGCCTGCGTGTTTCCCGTCTCGTCCCCCCACACATAGGGGTTGCCGGACTGGGCGACGTAATAACTGATCACATAGCTTTTTTCGGCGTCGACGGGGAAGTCCGCGGGAAGGGTTTCCACGCTTTGGCCGCTCTGGATGAGCACGTCATTTCGGGGAGCGCCGGGGGTGCCGAATTGGAGCCGATGCGTCGTGGGATTGCTGACATCGGGGCCGGGGTTCTCATGGTCGGCGGCTTCGCTGATGAACGCGTGAAGAATGTGGAAATTCAATCCCGGCTGATCCGAGGCGCGAAAGCGAACCGTACACCCATCCCCATCCGTGAGGATCAGCCCCCCGCCCGGGGCGCGTTCTCCCCGCACGACGACACGGACGGCGGTTTGTTGATACCAATCCTCCTCCATCTCCTGCGCCTCGGCTTCCGCCTGAAAGGTCGCGTTCCAGATGGTATCCCGCCCCGAGGGTTTGAGCCAGATCCCGACCTTGCCGGGGTCGCTGTTCATGTAGGTATAGCAGTTTTCCAACTCACTCCCCTTGCCCACAAACAAGGTTTCGAACCAAGTGTCGTTGAAGAATTCCAGTGTCAGTTCCGCGCCGACCGTGGCGGCCGGGAAGGCGAGGGAACGACGATCGCTCCAATGACCCGTTGGGTTTTCCTCGATCACCGCAGTGGCCCCATACTGTGAGGTGGGTGGGAAAAGCGCCTCCGCTTCAATGGCCAGCCCGGTGGGTGACAGGCGAAAACGGTCGAATTGCATGCCATGACCCGCGCTGGAGGAGGATTTGCCCGTGGTTCGGAAATGCAAGGTGTTTTTGCCCGGCTGGATACGCGCCCCTCCGAGCACCTCGCCGGTCTGCAGTTGGGGGGATTCCGCGTAAAAGTTGTACGTCCCCCCACCGGAGGTGAATTCAAAACGGGGGCTCATCCGGGCCATCGTCCGCGTATCGCTGTTGGACCCGTTGTAGGTGCCCGCGCCATTGCCGTGTTGGACCACATGGTCGAGTTGTTCCTGACGCTCTGCGTGGGTCAGGGAATTGTCACGTGGACTGAAACGGGTCAAACGAAGCTCCGTGGGATTTTCGGCGGGCCAGCCATGTACCACCACGGTTTCGCCCCGGATGACCCGTCCATCCTCGTCAACAGGAAGATTTCCGGCATCCATCATTGCAGGAACCGGATAGCTCACCGCGTAATGGGGGCCATCCTCCGGATGAAAAAACATTTCCGTGGAACTGCTTAACCGGGTCGAGGTACTCAAAAAGGAGGCCAAACGCTGGCCTTCGGAGACCACGCGCATCCTTTGGTGCAATTTCGCATCGCGCTGCAAGATAGTCACCATTGCACTCATCGCGCCGGTCACGACAAGCAAAAAAATCACCGAGGTCACCATCACTACGGCTGATTTTTTCAAAGACAAAAGCAGCTTGGGGGTAATTTCGTATGCAAA
>JAFIGC010000129.1 GCA_020831635.1 Verrucomicrobiota bacterium
TAGCTTCGTTGCACTCGCTACACGCACTCCAAGGACGCTTCGCGTCGCCCCCTTCAGGCGATTTCCCGGCATGGGGGATGGTGACAATCCGTGATGAAAATGATACATGCGCGGTCATGCAAAGTGTATCCCCCATGAATTCCCCTTCTTTTGGCATTTCCCCCTCGGGTTTGGTGCGTTGTTTCGATCCGCAACACCCTGCCTGGGCGGCGTTTGAAGAATCGGAAGAGGCGGGGTTGTTTTATTTGGGCGGTCATGCTGCGCCTTCCACGGCGGATGCCTCCTGCCTGTATTGGAAATCCATCATGGATGCGCTTGTGCGGCGGCTCTGTCAGCTTCCCGGGGATGAAAATGAAGACGCGCTTCAAAACGTCATGCCGGATGAAGCGGCGTTGGCGGAGTGGGCGCTGAACGCGCCGCCCATGCCGGGTGCGGAATACTTGAGCCCACTCGCCATACACGGCATCTGGTCGGGGGTGCTGATTTGGGTGGTGCGACAGGTGCGCGCGGAAAAGGGGCTGGCGGCTTTTCTTGCGAAACGGGCGCCGGCTTGGTCGCGCGTCGGGCGGGTGACCTTGCATTTGGCGGAAAACAAAAACGATCCGGAGTGTCCGTTTGCGTTTATGGCCTCTTATGCCTCCAACGTATCCCAATCGGGCCGCCTCACCCAGCTTCCGTTGGGAAAAGCGTTGGCGGAATACAGCGGCGCCAAAAACAAACCCGCGCTGCTCAATCTCCTGCGTCCGCTTCATGCGGCCGCCTCGTCCTGCGAATTCATGGCCGATTTGGTGGAATCCGGGGATGTCTTTCATCCCTTGGCCTGGACCCCGGAGGAGGCCTTTCGTTTTCTCAAGCAGTTTCCGGTTTATGAGGAGGCGGGGCTGTTGGTTCGGTTGCCGAATTGGTGGCGGAAACGCGGGACGCGTCCCCGGGTGCAGGCCACCATCGGCGATCAAAAAAAGACGGGAATGGGCTTGGACGCGATGTTGGATTTTACCCTGACCGTCGAGGTGGACGGGGTGGAAGTGAGCCCGGAAGAACTCCGGGAGTTGCTGGCCGGGGATGCGGAGGGTCTGACCTTGTTCCGGGGTCAGTGGATCGAGGTGGACCGGCAAAAACTTCAGGATGCGCTGGATCATTGGCAGTCGCTGGCCAAAGACGAAGGGATTTCCTTTATTGAGGGGATGCGTTTGTTGGCGGGGGCTTCCGAGCAGTTGCGGGAAAGCGGGGAGGAGGCGGCGGAACACGAATGGGCCTTTGCCAAGGCGGGCGGCCAATTGGAGGACCTGCTGCGTCAACTGGCCGCGCCCGATCCGATGCCGCCGCCCGCCGCCCTTCGCGCCACCCTGCGTCCGTATCAGTCCCAAGGGCTGGATTGGCTTTGGTTTTGCGCTCGCGCGGGGTTGGGCGCCTGTTTGGCGGATGACATGGGCTTGGGGAAAACCATGCAGGTGCTTGCGGCTTTGCTTCGCAAACAGGAGGTCATGCCCGATGCGCCGCCGAGTCTGTTGGTGGTGCCCGCTTCGCTGATTGGCAACTGGAAACGCGAGGCGGCCCGGTTTGCGCCGGGATTGCGGCTTCACATCGCCCATGCTTCCGGAGAGGGCGCCGAGGAGCCCGAACGTTTGGAGGCGCTCGATTTGGTGATCACGACCTACGGCATGTTGAGCCGGCTGGACTGGCCCGCCGAAATCCAATGGGGGTGGGTGATTGTTGACGAGGCCCAGGCGATCAAGAATCATGGTTCCCGGCAAAGCAAAGCGGTTCGGAAGCTCCGGGCGCAGATGCGGGTGGCGCTCACGGGCACGCCGGTGGAAAATCGATTGGGCGATCTCTGGGCCTTGTTCGATTTCATCAATCCGGGACTTCTCGGCACCGCCGCACAATTCGGCGACTTTGTGAAACAACTCAACCGTGACGGGCAGGCCCACTATGCCCCGCTGCGTCGGCTGGTGGCTCCCTATATCCTCCGTCGGATGAAAACCGACAAATCCATCATCACCGACCTGCCCGAGAAAACGGAAATGAAGGTGTTCTGCGGTTTGTCGCCCGCGCAGGCCCGTTTTTATCAGCAAAGCGCCGAAGAACTCGCCCGGGCGCTGGCGGACAGCGACGGGATGAAGCGACGCGGCTTGGTGCTGTCCTATTTGATGCGTTTCAAGCAAATCTGCAACCATCCCGATCAACTCACCTCCAGCGGCGGCTATGCCCCCAAAGACAGCGCAAAGTTCATGCGCCTCATCGATCTTTGCGAGGAAATCGCCTCGCGCGGCGAGAAGGCGCTGGTGTTCACCCAATTCAAGGAAATCACCGACCCCTTGGAGAACTGTTTGGCCGGGGTTTTCGGACAGCGCGGTCTCATTTTGCACGGGGGCACGCCCGTGAAAGCGCGGCAGGACATGGTGCAACGGTTTCAGCGCGAGGAGGGTCCGCCCTTTTTTGTGCTTTCACTCAAGGCGGGAGGAACGGGGCTCAATCTCACCGCCGCCAGCCACGTCATTCATTTTGATCGCTGGTGGAACCCGGCCGTGGAAAACCAGGCCACCGACCGCGCCTTCCGGATTGGACAGCGGCGGAATGTCCTCGTGCACAAAATGATTACCACCGGGACGTTGGAAGAAAAAATTGACGTGCTTCTCACCGAAAAACAGGATACAGCCGATGCCATTCTCGGGGAGGGCGCCGAAAAAAACCTCACCGAAATGAACAACGAGGAGTTGTTGGATTTCATTCGTCTTGATCTCAGCAAAACGGAAGCCTCCACATGAGCCGATATACTTCTTTTTACAGACCCTATGTCCCCGTTGCCCAGCGTCGGCAACTGGCCCAAAAAAAACTGCAGAGTCTCGCCAAAAAAGGGGTGAAAATCGAACCCTTGGGCGAACTCAGCCACCGCTTGAAAATCGCCACCAGCTTTTGGGGGCGGGGCTGGTGCGATCATCTGGAATCGTTCAGCGATTATTCGAACCGCCTGCCCCGCGGACGCACCTACGTGCGCAACGGCTCCGTGGTGCATTTGTCCATCCAGCCCGGAGTGATTGAAGCCTTCGTTCAGGGGTCTGAACTTTACAAGCAACGCATCAAGATCAAGCCGTTGCCCGCCAAAAAGTGGGAGGCGCTTCAGGCACGTTGCCGGGGAAAGATCGGTTCGCTGATCGAACTGCTTCAGGGAAAAATCTCCGGGGAGATCATGGAGATCGTCACCGACAAAAACGAAGGACTTTTCCCGAATCCCGATGAAATCGAATTCGATTGTTCCTGCCCGGACTGGGCCAGCATGTGCAAGCACATCGCCGCCGTGCTCTACGGCGTGGGTGCGCGTTTGGACCAAAACCCCGAATTGCTCTTCACCCTCCGCGAGGTGGACCACAACGACTTGATCAGCCAGACCGACGGTTTGCAATCCCTCGAACCCTCCAAATCCTCCGGTCGGCGCCGGCGGATCGACGCCGGGAGCCTCGGCGATGTCTTCGGCATCGAACTCGATACTTCCGAAGCGCTTCCCGCGCCGTCCAAAGTCGCTCCTAAACCCAGAGCCAAACCCAAAGCCAAGTCCAAGGCAAAGTCCCCGGGGACGGCGACGGCCAAACCCCCGACAAGCAAAGCCGGGTCAAATAAAGCCGCGACAAAGCCCCCGGCCAAACCCGCGGTCGAAAAACCCTTCGTACCTACCGCGGCTTTCGTTCGCAAACTACGTAAAGAAAGCGGGCTCAGCAAAAACGCCTTTGCCAAAGCGGTCGGGGTCAGCGCTCCCGCCATCGATGTTTGGGAAAGCAAAAAAGGAAAATTGAATCTTCATGCCCGCAGCCTTGAACGGTTGCGCCGTTATCATGAAACTTTTCAAGGAAAACAAACATGAGTTCAGCAGACATGGATTTCGAATATGCCTCCGACGGCACCGCGCTGGTGAAGGCGCTGGAAACGGTGCACCGTCCCGGATCGTATTTTTCGACGGGAATTCGTGAAGTTCCGATGCCCACCGTGGACGTGGAAGGTCTGGAGCGGCTTTCGTTTCCCGTGTCCGCCGCGCAGGCGGAAACCTTGATTCGCATGGCGGCGGAAAAAGCGCCGTTTGGCCGGGGAGAAAAAACCGTGCTCGACGAGTCCGTGCGCAAGGTTTGGCAGGTGCCATTGTCGGCGTTCACACTCTCCGGGAATGGATGGAACCAGGCATTGAAGGAGGTGCTGGACCAGGTGCGCAACGACCTCGGGTGTGGGGATGCGGTGGTGGAGGCGGAACTCTACAAACTGCTCGTGTATGCCGAGGACGGACACTTCAAGGCCCATCGCGACACCGAAAAAGCCGGGGGCATGTTCGGTACCTTGGTCATCACCCTGCCATCCGCGCATACCGGGGGCAATTTGCGAATTCGGCACGCGGATCAGGAGGTTTGCCTGGATTTGTGTCCCCTTGAAAGCGCCGAGATCCGTTTTGCGGCCTTTTTCGCGGATTGTGAGCACGAGGTGGAGCCGATAAAGGATGGCAACCGGATCTGTCTGGTGTACAATCTTTTGCGGAAAAAGGGCGAGATGCCGTCTGCGCCCGCGGATGACCGCATGGCGGTGCGGGCGGCTACCAAGGCCCTGCGGGATTGGGCCGCCGTGAACCGGGATGCCGAGGAGATTTCCCGCAAAATCGTTTATCTGCTGGAACACAAGTACACGGAAAGCGCTTTATCCTTTCAAGCGCTGAAAGGGGAGGACGCAGCCCTCGCACGAGTGCTGCGGGTGGCCGCGGAACAGGCGGACTTCGATCTGCATCTGGCCATGGTGCACATCGAAGACTTCGGGTATTTCGAGGAATATTATGACTACGGGTACGAACCGGATGAATTTGACATGGATGATGCGGTTGTCGAAGATCGCGAAGCCTTTTTGGACAGTTGGTGCGACGCGAAGGACGAACCCGTTGGTTTCGGGAAAATGAGGTTCGATCCCGCCGAGGATCTTTTGCCCCCCGGTGCCTTGGATGATGAGCCTCCCGACGAGGAAAATTATCATGGCAACACCGGGAACGCGGGGGCCAGCTTCGACCGCGCGTATCTGCGTGCCGCCTTGGTGCTGTGGCCCAAGGCGGACGGTGCGGCGATTTGTCTGGGTGGTGGCCTGGATTGCGCCATTGGCTTTCTTGAAAGTCGATCCCGGCCCGGGGCCGTTCCCTTGACGGCGGAGGACCGGGACGGGTTGGGATTCATCGCGGAGCATGTCGTGGAAGAATTCCGCATGGCCCAAATGGGTGTGGGGGAGATTCCCAGGCTTCTGATCAGTCTCCAGCGTCTCGGATTCGATGACTTGCTTCAGGGCGTGTGGCGGGGGCCTCTTCTCGAAGTGTATGACGGGTCTTGCAATTCGAGTCTCGTCCAAAGCCTCTCCGCACTGCCGTTGCCGGAGGCGGAATCCTGCATGGCCGGTCTGTTTGAGCGCTATGCCATCTGCCTGCCGCGGGATTGTTTGGAACTCTGGACCTTTGCCGCGGCGCGATTCCCGGAAAAGAATCCGCCCTTCGAAGAGGCGTTTCGGATTCTTTTGGAGAACCTGCCGGAGGCGCGCCAAGGAAGTCCGGGTTATCGGAATGGGTACGAAATGTTTCTGCGAGAAACCCTGCATCCGTGGAAATGGGCTGTCCGCCATGCTTCGCGCGAACCCAAAGTTCACCACTTTTTCCCGCCGGAAATGTTGTCGGAAACCCTGAATCGACTTTTGCCCATCGACGCGGGAAAACTCGCCTTGGAGTTGCTTGAAGCCATGCGGGCCAATCGCCGGGTCTTTTCCATCGAAGACTTCTGGTTTCCCGCATTTTTACACGTTGAGGCCAAGGAACGCAAGCGCCCGGTGTACGAGTTGTTGTGGCAGACCTGCGCGGAGGCCTTGCTCGAACGTTCCGAAACCCCGCCGCCCGCGCCCACGGATTGGGTCGATTCCACGCGCTTGGATGAAAAAGGGGAAACCGCCGAGAAACTCCAAGCCTTTTTGCAGGATCCAAACCAAAAAACCTTTGCGTTTCGCGCAACTCAGGATCTCCGGGTCACCATGGAAAGCCTTGTACAAAGATACGGCCTCGATCTGGATCTGAGAACGGAAAAGAAAGGTCGGCCCCATACCTTGCACCTCACCAAAAACCGGGCCACTTATCAAAAGGCGCTGCAAACGTACGGAGAGGATCAAAAACGGATGCGGGAAATGATCACCCCGCCCGAACGCGTGCCCGAAAAGCACCGGGATCTCGCGGAGCGATGCCGGGTGGCTTCCTAATTCGGAGTGGGGAGTACTGGCGAAGCCGCTTTTGGAGCTTGAGGGAGGCCGTGGCAAGTTGCAGGGACGGAGGGGGACAGGAGCGCCGATCGCCGCATCGGCTGGGGCGAAGGGGCGGTCACTTCGCATTGATCAATTTGGGTATTGGCTCTCACAGAGGCACAAAGGCACGGAGGGGATGTGAGAAAAATCGACAATTTTCAGGTTTGAAGTTCCGTTTTCAGGACTTCCGCCCCCTGCGCCCCAAATCGGTAGCTTCGTTGCACTCGCTACACGCACTCCAAGGACGCTTCGCGTCGCCCCCTTCGCCCCGTCGGTTGTCCCGGTGAATCAGGCTCGGAGGGCGATCCAAGCGAACAAAATCAGGAGATTGATCAGGGTGACGGGAATGCCGACCCGGGCGTAATCGCGGAAGCGGATGTGGATGCCAAAGCTTTTGGCCTGTTCGACGACGATCAGGTTGGCGAGACTGCCGAGGATCAACAAATTGCCGGCGTAAGTCGCGGAAAGGGAGAGCACGTATAGGGTGCGTTCCGGGGCATCGTGCAGGGCGTCCATCAAGAGCAGGGTGGCCGGGACGTTGCTGACCAGATTGCTGAGGGCAACGGTGATGAGGCTGAGGGCAAAGGGATTTTGCAGGTCGGCCCCGGCGTCGGCCAGACCTGCCACCGCCTGCGCGGGCAGTCCGGTGAGGTGAAAAGCGCGGACGACGATGAAGAGTCCGCAAAACAGCGTGATCAAATGCCAATCGACGAGCGCGAGCATGTGGCGGGTGTGCATGCGGCGGCTGAGCAGGAGGATGCCGGCCACGGTGAGCACGCTGAGAACGCGGGGCTGATGCAAGAGCAGAAGCGTCAGCACCGCAAGTGTGGCCGCCAGCCCTTTGAACGACTGCCAACGCTGAAGGTCGGGCCAGACGGGTTCCTCGAAATCCTCGCGGGACAGGGGGTCGTCCCATTGTTCGCGGAAGAAAAGATAGAGCACGCCGTAGGTGGCCAGCATGGCCAGCAGGGATGGCGGGGCGCACCAGAGCAGGAAGGTGATGAAATTCAGGTCGAAGACCTGGGCCAAGAGCATGCTCTGGGGATTGCCGATGAGGGTGGCGGCGGAACCCAGATTGGTGGCCATGGCCAGCCCCAGCAAAAAGGGCAGGGGATTGAGCCTGCGGCGGCGGAGGGCCACGCAAAGCACGGGGGTGAAGGCCAGGCAGATGATGTCGTTGGCCAGGATCGAGGACAACAGACCGCTGATCGCCATCAGGACAAAGAGGAAACGGGCGGGCGCATCGATCCAAAGCGTCACCTTCAAGGCCAGCCAAGTGTAAAACCCGCCCAGACGAAGCTGGGCCGAGACGATCATCAGCCCGTACAAAAGCAACAGCGTGGGGATGTGGATGGCGGCGAGGGCCTCCTCGGGCGGCAGGGCACGGCTCAGCACCATGGCGATTGCGCCCAAGAGGGCAATGCCCGTTCGGTCAATCGCAAGTCGCGGGAAACGCCCCAGCGCAACTCCCAGATAGCAAAGCAGAAAAATGGCCAGTGTCATGGTGTCTTCGTGTGTTCGGAAAACAGTGGATCTCACCACAATCCGCTCACATCGCAACTCAAAACCGAGGAAAATCGATGAATGTCTCCCGCGATCCTGCCGATGCGGTTTTTCCGAGCGTCGGAAACAAAAAATCCCGCGCTTCCGAAGCTCGGAAGCGCGGGTATTGCAGATATTCTCTGGAGGAAATTACCGGCGGCGTTGAATCCGCGCCAAGAACCCGAAAGAGAGTCCCAAAAGCAGCAGGGTGCTTGGCTTGGGGATTGCCATGACATCGTCCAAACTCGTTCCCAGGCGGAATTCGTCGAAGCGGGGGGTGGTTTTGTTGGTGCTGTTTCCGGTGTTGTTGTGGGCGAACACCAGATAGCCCAATTGCGCGGCGGTGAGATCGGCGGCGGCCACATCGAAAAAATGGCTGGCGGTGGGGGACAGATGGTCGATGGCCGCCGCATCGAAGAGATCCATGGTGATCCGGTGAACGCCTACACGGTGGTTGAAGTCGATGCGGAGGATGAACAGATAGGTTTCTCCGGCTTCCAAGGTCCCCACATGGGTCTGGGTCGTCGTGTTGTCGGACGTGGTCACGCTCAGTTCAAAGGCGCCATTGTCGCCCACCCGCGCAAAGACACCGCCATTTTGATCCAAATGACTGTGGCCCCGATTCGCGCCCAATCCCAATTGAATCGAAGAACCTCCCGACGTTTGGGGTTGCCAGGATTCCCCCCCCACCAAAGCACTAAAATACAGAGTGCCATTGTTGGAAATAAGGTCGCGGATTGCGGTGGTCGCGGTTGAATCCAAGGAGCGGGTCACGGTGCGACCGGTGTTGTTGGCTACCGCAAAAATGGAACCGGGGGCGGTTGACCCCGATACCAGGTTGTGGGTCAATTGTTCGGAAGAAGCCCGGAGATTGATGGTGTTTTGGCCGCTTGTCCCGGATGCGTTTCTCCATTCTCCGGTGAATCCCGCGTTGGAATCAGAGGGGTTTCTTCCAAAAAGCTGGGCGTCATCCTCGTAGTTTCCCGCACTGACCTCAAACGAGTCTGACGCGATGCCGTCGGCGTGAAGGGAACTGGCCGTGAGGAAACCAAGCAGAGCGGAAGGCAGTAGGTTTCGACACATGGGATTTCCTCATGAAGGTAAGGTTTTGATTGGCTGACGATGACGGGCAGATTACGAACAAGATCAAGTTAGGCGAAGTCGGTTCCGAAGGCAATCTTATTAAAACTTTACCATTAAATTCAGTGGATGATTGGAAACAAAACGCCCGGGATTCCGATCGGGATTCCGATCGGAATTCCGGGCGTTTCGCAAGGAGATGGGCGCTTATTTCCGACGACGGAAGAGCATCAATGTTCCTAAGGCGATACCCAACAGCACCAAGGTTCCGGGTTCGGGGATAACGACTATAGAATCCAAGCTGGTTCCCATGCGGAATTCGTCGAAGCGGGGGGTTTGAGTATTATTCGAATAATTTTGCGTCCCGCCCGTTTGCAAAATCAGATGCGACAAATTGGATGCCAGTAAGGTTGCCGAACTGACCGTGGTTGTGACGCTCTCAATGGGATCTAAATGACTGGTTGACGCAGAGGTAAAAAGATCCAGAGAAACCCGATGCATGTCCTCGGAATCATTGAAATCAATTCTTGTCGCAAACAGGTACGTTGTTCCGTTGTCCATATCGATGATCGAGGTGAGGGAACCCATCACGTTCAACGAGAGTGCTCCGCTGTTTCCAGTTTGCACGAAAACACCAACAGGAATCGCTCCGCCACCACTGTTGAAGTTGTCTGCCAATCCGTATCGTGTGTCACCACCGGAAGCAGGATACACTGTATCGGGGCCTCCAATCAGTCCACTGAAATACAAACTCCCCGAATTGACCATCAAGTCTTCAATTGTGGAGTTGACCGAAGATGAAAACGGGCGTGCCACACCGCGTACAGTGTTCTGGCTGTTTGGAAATGCCGATCCATTTTGTGCTGAGCCGGCCAGTAGGGCAGCATTTAAGCCCTCGCTATCAAGGCGAATCAGGTTTGTGCTATTTGTTCCGGTATTTGTCCATGCACCGCCGAATCCCGAATTAAAGGCCGTCGGGTTTTGACCATAAATCCGTGAATCTGCCGTGGCCAGGGAATAGGTTCCGCCCGAACCATCCGAAGTGGTGGCGAACGAATCATAGGCCAAAAGCGTGGCCATGGCCGATGTGCTACAGCACAGGACTGCCAGCAAAAGCATCAAGCGTTGAAAGGTTGTCGAAAGGGACATATTGTATCCTTGGTTTAGGTTAGATTTGCCCACTTCGAAACGTGAGCACATGGCTTAATACTCCTCCCGGGCACAGGTACGCAATCTTATTAAAACTTTACCAATAAAGTTTTTTGGTTCCTGGTTACAAAAAATTGCTCGAAATTGTTGGTTTTGAAGTGGATTTCACGCTCAATGCTTGACAGGTCCCCTAAATTGAATTTAGCAGTAAAGCATGAAGAAATCCGAATCCGTTACCTTGAAGGACATCGCCGAGCGGGCGGGGGTGAGTATGATGGCGGTGTCGATGGCATTGCGGGGGCGGCCGGGGGTATCGGATGAAACCCGTGAAAAAATCAAGGCGCTGGCAGTTGAGATGGGATATCGGAAGGATCCTTTGCTTTCCTCGCTTTCCGCGCGGCGGAAAGGGGGGGCGCGCCATTTTAACCGACTCGCCTATGTGGGAGCCTGGGAGACGGATGATTTTATGGGAATTGGCTACAACCGCCAATTTTTTCGTGGGGCCACCGAAGCGGGTAAAGAACTGGGCTACGATCTAGAGCCTTACTGGCTGAACCCCGAACTATCCCTGGAACGTCACAGCACCATCTTGCACAATCGCGGCTTCGATGGTTTGCTGATTGCCCCGGTGGATGATGAAATGAAGAAATTGAATTTGGACTGGAAACGTTTTTCCGCAGTGGCGTTGGGCAGAAGTCTCGAATCCCCGGCCCTGCATTTTGCCAGTGCCAATCATTTTGGCGGCATGATTCGGGTTTGCCGGGAATTGTACGAATTGGGATACCGTCGCATTGGGCTGGCCATGCGGGAGAGTACCAGTGTTCGGACCCAGGGCCGTTGGTCCGGGGCGATGTTGGAGTTCAATCGGTCCATTCCGGTGGAATTGCAACTGACTCCGCTGATTGCCGATCCGCTGAGTCAGGAAGCCTTTGGCACGTGGGTTCAGCGTGAAAAGCCGGACGTGGTCCTCAGCCTCGGCGACCGGCCGATCCAATGGTTGTCGGAAATCGGGTTTCGCATACCGGAAGATATGGGTTACGTGATGTTGGAGCGTATGGAGGATGTGCCCGGTCAGCCCAAATTCAGTGCGTTGGACCAGAATTTGCCCGAAGTGGGCCGGGCGGCTCTGAAACTTCTCCACGCCGATATCGCCGCCGGCAATCGCGGCGTGCCCGCCATTCGGTCCTCCCTGCTGATCGATGGCTCCTGGGTCCGGGGAGAACGGGTGCGGGCAAGCGTGAAATAATACCTCGAAGACGATCTCCTCCAACGCGGACTCTAATTTGCCGTTGGGTAAATATAACGCATAGGGAAGCCCGAGATCCAAGGCCGGCCCCCAAGGCCGCCCCCTGTAAAATACCTGTTGCTATATAGGCAGGCCGCCCGATGCTATAAAATACCTGTTGCTATATAGGCGTTGCGAGGGCGCGAGCCTGTAAGGGGTATGTTTCAAGAATCAGGCGGACGCGGCGCGGCGGTGACGGTATTGGTCGAGGGCGACGGCGATGATGATGATGCCGCCGATGACCATTTCCTGCACCCATTTGGGCCAGCCCATCTGTTGTCCGCCCATATAGAGGATGGTGATGATGAGCGCGCCGATCATGGTGCCGACGACGGTCCCTTCGCCGCCCCGCAGGCTGGCGCCGCCAATGATGACCGCCGCGATCACAAAGAGTTCGTACATGATTCCGGTGGTGGGTTGTCCGATCCCGCCCAAATACGAAAACTGCATCAATCCCGCCACGCCGCAAAAGGCGCCGGTCAGGGCGTAGACCATGATTTTGGTGCGCCCCACCGGCACGCCGCAAAGCCGGGCGGTTTCTTCGTTGGAACCGATCGCGTAAATATGCCGCCCCATGCGGGTGTAACGCAACAAAAAGCCCGTGAGGAGAATGCCTGCAATCAAAAACCACACCCCGATGGGAAACACCATCCATCGCCGGCTGCCACTCGTGAGCACCGGATCCATGATGGACGTGATCCAAGTGTCCGCCTCGGGGTAGATGTCCCGCTCCCTGGCAATGCCCTTGGCCACGCCCCGCACGATCCCCATCATGCCCAGGGTCACGATAAATGGCACCAACTTCAACCCCACGATCAGGGCGCCGTTGCAGAATCCCGCGATGGCCGATACGCCGATCGCGGCCAATACCGCCAAAATGGGCAGCAAAACCGGCATTTGGTGGATCAAAAAGGCGCCTTCTTCTCCCGGAACCGGCAAATTCAACGTCCAAGCCACCATGGTGACGGCCAAGGCGATGATGGACCCCACGGACAAGTCGATCCCGCCGGTGATAATCACCAAGGTCATCCCCAAGCCCACGGTCGCGTACACCGCGCTCTGGCGGAGAATGTTTTCCAGGTTCCGCAGGCTGTAAAAGCGACCGCCCTCCACCATGAGCGCAAAAAACAGAAACACGCCCAACAACGCGAGGAAACGTCCAAAGGTGTTAAACCACGGGGTTTGAAAGAACGAAGGTTTTTCCGACGGGATTATGTTCATAAGGTCTCCTGGTTTTCCTCGGTCTGAAAGGGGACGGCGTCGGCGGCTGCTTCGTCCCCGGCGCCGGTGGCCACCCGCATCAGTTGGTGCTCGTCCCAGTCCCGGACATCCCTTGGCGCGCCCAGACGGCCCCGGCACATCACCGCAATTCGGTCGCAAATCCCCATGAGTTCGGGCAAATAGCTGCTGATGACCAATACGGCTTTGGGTGGGATCCCCTGCCCGGGGTTCCCTTTGGCCAGATCGTCGATCAACTGATAAATCTGCGCCTTGCTGCCGACATCCACGCCCCGGGTGGGTTCGTCCAGCAACAAAACATCCACATCCGCGTGCAGCAGGCGGGCCAGAGCCACTTTTTGTTGGTTTCCCCCCGAAAGCGCACCCACCCGTTGTCCGGCCGAGGTGCATTTGATGGGCATGGCCTCGATCCAGGGTTTGCAGACCGCCCGCTGGCGGGAGGGCCGGACCCAACGCCACGGACCCAGTCCCCGCAATCGGGGCAGGGTCAGGTTTTCGGCAATGCTCAAACCCACCGCGAGACCCTCGGCTTTGCGGTCTTCGCTCACCATGCCCACGCCCTGCCGCCATCGCTTCGCCGGCGAAGCTGCGCCAGGGTGACCCGCCACGCGCACTTCACCCCCCTTCACCGGATCCAGCCCGAAAATCATCCGCATCAATTCCGTGCGTCCCGCGCCCACCAACCCGGCGATGCCCAGCACTTCGCCCCGGTGCAGGCGCAAATCCACCCCTTCCGGTTTTTCCACCCCCGTAAGGCTCTTGAGCGTCAAAATCTCCTCCCCGGCCCGATGTTGGGAACGCGGATACAGATCGCCGACTTCCCGACCGACCATTGCGGTGATGATTTCATGGGTATCCGTGTCCCGGGTGATCCCCCGTCCCACGGTTTTTCCATCCCGCAACACCGTAAACCGGTCCGAAATCTCCTTCACCTCCTCCAGGAAATGGGAAATATAGACCACGGAGATCCCATTGGCTTTCAAACGCCGCACCAAAGCAAAGAGATTTTGAATGTCCGGCCCGGTCAGGGAACTGGTGGGTTCGTCCAGCACCAACACCTTGCAGTCCAGGGCCACCGCGCGGGCGATTTCCACCAATTGCATGCGGGCCGGGGAGAGACGGCGAACTTCGATTCCGGGATCCATGTCGGGCAACCCCACTTCCCGCAGGGCGTTCGAAGCGATTTTTCGCATGGTCCCCCGATCCAAAAGCAAGCCGCGGCGGGGTTCGATCCCCAGGAGAATGTTTTCCATGATGCTCAGATGCGGGGCCAGGGAAAGTTCCTGATAAATCATGGCGATGCCCTGTTCGCGGGCATGCAGGGGATCCCGCGGTTCGTAGGGGTTTCCCTCCAGAAACATGTCCCCCTGGTCGCGGCGATGGGCGCCGGAAAGCACCTTCATCAATGTACTTTTTCCGGCCCCGTTTTCCCCCACCAAGGCCATCACTTCCCCGGGACGCACGGCAAGGTCCACCCCGTCCAAGGCCCGGGTGGCCCCAAAAAATTTGCGAACTCCCGTCATCCGCAAGCGAAATTCCTCGCCGTCCGGGACCTGATTCGCGGTGGTCGTCATGCCGTATGGGCCTGTGAAAAGTGCCTGACGTTGACTGTCGGCTTAGTCCAGGCCGACCATGGCTCGGATTTCGGGGTCATTTTCCAGATTTTCCCGGGTCACCACGGCCACGCCGGTGTCAATCAGTTCCTCCACGGGTTCGCCCTGAACCACCTTGACCAAGGTTTCCACGGCCAGATAGCCCATGCGCACCGGATTTTGGGCGACCAGTGCATGGATGCGCCCGTCATTCAACGCATCCAGCAAAGCCCTGGAGGTGTCAAAGCCGACAAAGCGAAGTCCATCCACATCGATGCCGCTGTTGCGCAGATCGTTCAAGGCCGAAAGCACACCCAAGGTGGAATAGAGATTGCAGGCGAACAAACCGTCCAGTTCCAGCCGTCCATCTCGCACAAATCCTTCCAAGGTATTCGCTGCCGCGTTTTTGCAGCCTTCGATGGTACCGGTTTCCGGATAGGGATGGGCCACGATATCCAGTCCATTCGCCTCCGCGTGTTCGATGAAGCCCGCGGCCCGGTCTTCGGTGCTCCCCGCGCCTTGCACATAGCGCATCACCATCACCCGACGCTCCCCTTCCTCCAAAAGCGTCAACAGATGCTTCGCGCCCATCGCGCCCCCCTGCCGATTGTCCGTGGCCACGAAACTCGTGTGGGCATCGCCTTCCACCCCGGAATCAAAAATCACCACCGGAATCCCCGCCTGCACCGCTTTTTGCACCTGACCCCGCATGGCTCTGGAATTGAGGGGGGCCAAGGCGATCCCATGGACCCCCATGGTGATCATGTTTTCAATGATTTGGTTTTGTTCCGCGATTTCCGTTTCCGTGACCGTGCCTTCCCAGCGGATGCGCACGCCGTGTTCGGCCTCCGCCTGCTTGGCGCCATCGTGTACGGTGCCCCAAAACTCCCCGCCCGTGCTTTTGGGAATGACCCCCAAGACGATCTGGCCGGAGGAGTCCGGCTGTTGTCCGCAACCCGATGAAAAAAGACCGAGGACTGCGAGGAAAGAAAGGGACAAGATGTTTTTCAACTTTTGGACCATGGCGTGCTCCTGATATTGTGGGTTTGTAGAGTTTCAAACGACAAACAGACATAAACCCGCAGGAAAAAAAGATCAATGGCAAAAGTTCAAGCACCCAAAGCCAAGGTCATACCCTTTGAAAGAATTCCAGCCCGAATTCACCCCCTACGCCCCCGTGCCGATGCGGAGATCGGCGCTCCCGTCCCCCTACGCCCCGTCGGTTTTCGTTCGATGTTCGGTTTTCCGGACTTCCGCCCCCCTTCGCCCCAAAGCGGTAGCTTCGTTGCACTCGCTACACGCACTCCAAAG
>JAFIGC010000130.1 GCA_020831635.1 Verrucomicrobiota bacterium
GTCACGAGCTTTGTCGTATATTTTTCTCAGGATTATTCCCTTGGGGACCCATTTGCCCTAGCATATAGTCATTTCCAACCCAAAATCACCCGCCCTTTCGGCGTTCAACGTTCGATGTTCGCTTTCCCTTCCCCCCCTTCCCCCAATGCGGGGATTGAAATCCCCAGGTCCGTCAGGCGACGCTACGCGGCGCACAATTTCTGACGCAACCGGTCCCGTGGATTGAAATCCACGGCTATGCGTCGGCCCGTCGCTACGCGACGCAGTTTTTCCCCTCGCCGTCGATCCACACGCCGTTTTGGGGCCAAATTCCCGTCTTCACCACGCGCGCGGTCATTCGATGCGGCGTAATCACCGGAAATTTCAGAACAGAGAGAACGCGGTGGAATTGCCTTCGCTCCCTTTGCGTGCTTCTGTTCAAATCCTAAGTGGTATTGAACAGAAGGTCGCGAAGGAAGCGAAGCCTTGCGGTGGCTTTGCTCCGCGCTCTCCGCGTCCTCCTGTTCAAGAGAGAAAAATATATTTGACTTCTCTTGAGGGGCGTGGGAATATCCCACCATGAAAGTTTGCATCGCCGATCAAAAAAAACGCGTTGTTCTCCCGGGAATTTCACCTGGAGAATGTTTTCAGGTTCGGGAAATCGAATCCGGACACTTGGAGTTACTTCGACTGGTTCCACAGCAAGCCACATCACCGAAGTCACGCTCAGAGCTAAACGAGCGCTGGGCGCGTTTTGCGTTAATGCCACGTATCTCCTGGGAGGAACTTCGGAAAGAGACGCGTGACTTGTGAAGCTGTTTGACACCAACGCCCTCATTTACAGTTTCGATACAACATCCACATTTCACGCTTGGGCGAAAGCGAAACTCTCTGCAAGCATTCTAAAGGGGGAAGCATTGGTGAACCCAGTCATTCTGGCCGAATTGGCCGTGGGGGACACGAATCCTTCCTCCCTGCCGGATCGGCTAAGGGGATTGGGGATCGCTCTCATTGACCTTCCTTGGGAATCAGCGGAAGCAGCCGCATCGGCTTTTGCGGATTATTTGCAGGCCCGGATTCTTTCAGGCAATCCATCGTCGCTCAAAACCCCTCTGCCTGATTTTTTTATTGGCGCTCACGCAAAACTGCTATCCTGTCCGATTGTGACCGTGGATGTGCAACGGTATCAGACCTATTTCCCTACTGTGGAGTTGATTCACCCGGTGTGAGTGGGTGCGTGTAGCGAGCTTGCGAACTGCCGCTTTCCGGAACCTTTGTTTGTCACCCTCGGAACGAGAAACCTGATACCGAAAAAACCTTCACATGCCTTTCTTTCTAATTGGCTTTCCCGGAGGATTGATTTTGTCTAAACCCTACACAAAGGAGTCATTTCATGGGATACCCCACCAAAGTTCAGTTGATCTCCCGCAAGAAGAGCGCGGACCAGTATTACATCAACTTCCCCACCGCCTTGGCCGAAGCCATGGAGCTTGAAAAGGGTGAAATCATCGAGTGGATCATCGCGGACAAGGCCAATATCATCGCCCATCGGCCTCATGTCCCGCCCTCCCCGGTCACGATTCAAAAATAATTTCTCCCGGGAAAAGGGTCAGGAAAAGGGGTCAGCCCACAGCAAACAGACTTATCGCAGTTTTGCTCTCTCGCCGTCGATCCACACGCCGTTTTGGGGCCAAAATCCCATCTTCACTACGCGCTCGGTCATTCGATGCGGCGTAATCCCGAAAATTTCAAAACAGAGAGAACGCGGTGGGGCTCCTTCGCTCTCTTTGCTTGCTTCTGTTCAAATCCACAACGTTATCGAGCAGAAGGTCGCGAAGGAAGCGAAGAATAATTATTGATGGGGGTTCTCGTCGGGCTCAATTGCGCGAATCGAGCAAATACCGCAACACGAGCAAATGCCGGGGGGTGTGGGGCTGATGGAGTGCCTTTGCGAAACGCTGGGCACCGGCTTTTTCCAGGGTCTGGAGAATCACGGGGTCCAAAACGGGGGCGGTTCCTTCCAATACGGCGCGTTCCAACGCCTCTCCAATTTGCGCCATCATGACATCCAAGGGGTCGGAAAGGTCGGTGGTGTTTTCGGGCGTTTCAAGATGGATGAGCGTGGAGCGCCAGGCGGGCGGCGGGGTGCGGGTTCCCGGTTGAGGGCTGTGATTATCGGGAAAATAGAGGGAACGAAATTCGATGCGTTTGCCGCAGCGCAGCCAGCCGACGGGAAAAAATCCCGATTCGTCGGACGCGGGGAATCCGATGAGGGAATCGACGCCCCGCAAAAAGGTGGCGCGTTCGATCTGTTCCACGCCGGCCTTTGTCCAGGGGGTGTGGGGCAAAACCAGATGCAGGGTGTCACCATCGGTATCGCGCAGGGGGAGAAGCAGGCTCTGGGTAAACTCGTCAAAAACGGGTTCCCCCCACTGTTCGGGCCGAAGTCGGACGACGCCGTCGAGGGGGGAGCCCCGCCTCAGGCCGTTGGCCCGGGGTCGATTCCGAAGTTCCGCCCATTGCGTCAGGGCCGGGGGGAGGTCGGCGCGGATTGGCGGTGCCGGGGGTTTGGAAATTCGACAGTTTTGCGAACTTCCCAGACGCCGGTCAAGATTGGCGGTGGCGCCGACGAGTTCAAAACGTTGTCCGAGCAGGGACTTCAGGCCATGTCCCCCACCCCACGGCACGGCTTGGGCATAGGCATTGACGGGTGTAAAGCGACCGCGTTGTGCGCGAGGACGGCTGTCGCTCCAACTGAAAACCTGTTCGCGCTCCGGACACCAAAACAGGGCGGTTACCCCGAGATGACCGGAATCCGTTTCCCAAGGATAGGCCCCCAGCCCCAGCAAGCCCAGCGCACCCTGGCTGTCGTATACGGTGCGGAAGGAGCCCACCAATTCGGGGGGCGCGTCGTTGCCTTGGCACATTAGGCTTTCCGCGAGGGCGTAGAGACCTGCGGAGGCCGCGAAAAGTCGTCCGACATCCGAGGTGGCCTTGCGTTCCAGCAGCCGTTCCAACTCGGTGGCCCAGGCGTTGGCCTCGAGGGCGGCGCGCGGCCAGCCCTCCACCCGACATTGCAAGGAGAGTCCGCGCATTCGCTGTACCCATGAGGAATCCGGATGACTGAACCCCAAGGTCACCGTTTGCTCCAACAAGGTCTGCAGCGCTTGTAGGCCGTCCGTTTTTTTGGGCTCGACCGCTTTAGGCGATTTGGACGGCTTGGGCGGGGGACTGTCTTCGATTGCGGGTTTGTTCTCTTTGACCTCCTCGATGCCCTCGGGGTTCCCCGTCGCCGCCAGATGCAGACAGGCCGCGAGGATATGCTGGCAGCAGCCCGGCGCCGGACAGGTGCAACGGGCGGCGGCGGGTCCCCGCGCATCCATTTCTACCACATACGGATCAACGGCTACGCGAATCAGGTCTGGCGGGGCATCGAGCAGGCGGGGCGCGGTTCCGGTTTCGAGGTCTTTGCGGGCGCGACGCAACAGCCCCCGGTTGGCCAACGCCACCCAGGCTTCTTCATCGAAGGCCGCCATGAGCGATTGCAGGCGGGTCAGGAGATCGTTTTTGCCATCCATTGCGCGAATTGTTGGGGGGTGCTTGCGGTGACCTCCATGCCCAAGTCGACGAGGGCGGCGGCGGTATGGTGGTCGTATGCGGGCTGGGACCGGTCGTCCAGGGAAGCGAGGCCCATCAGCTTGACCCCGCTTTCCTTGAGTCGTTTGACGGTGCCGAAAAGGACCTGAGGGGGCGCGCCTTCGCAAAAATCGCTGATCAACGCAATGAGGGTGCGGGACGGGGTGTGCACCAGCCCTTCGCAGTAGCGAAGCGCCTGGCCAATGTCGGTTCCACCGCCCAACTGCACCGTCATGAGCAGTTCCACGGGATCGTCCACGCGGTCGGAAAGATCGACGACGGAGGTATCGAAGAGCACCAGGCTGAGCTTCAGGCTGGGGAGTCCGGCGAGGATGCCCGCGAGCACGGCGGTGTGGATCACGGAATCCACCATGCTGCCGGACTGATCAACGCAAAGCACAACGTGCCAAGGCAACAGGCGGCGCTGGCGGGAGAAAAACCGGGGATGCGCCAAGAGGAGTTGTTTGCGGTCGGGTTGCCAGTTTTTGAGGTTGTCGCGCAAGGTGCGGCGCCAGTCGAAGTTTTGGGAAATGGCCAGGGGGCTGTATCGGTAGCGATTGATGCGCCCTGAAAAGGCGGTCCGGATGTCTCGGTTCATTTTCTCCTTGAGTTCGTCCACCACCTTGCGGATGATGGACCGCACCTTGTGGAGCAGTTCGGACGGGATGTGTCCCTTGAGTTGAAGAAGCATGCGCAGGAGGTCGGGGTTGGGCTCCAACCGGTCCAGTGCTTCGGGCGTGGTCAGCAGCTCGGTCATCCCGTAGCGTTCGAGGGCGTGTTTTTCGAGAATTTCCACGGTGTCGGCAGGGAAGAGATCGGGCAACTCGCGCACCCACTCCAGCACCTGAATCTGGGAAGGATCGAGGGTGCCGGGGCCCTTGGGCGGTTTGGGGCCTTTGGTTCCGCCGGGTTGTTCACGGTGCCCCCGGCTCTGGTATTCCCGGTCGTACAGGAAATCGAGGCTGCGCTCCATGCGTTGGGCTTCCGGGGACATGCCGGGCCGGAGATGCTGTTGGGAGAAGCGTCCGAGGATCAGACGCCAGCGGACGAGGGAGGAGGTATCAGTGGGATTCATCGGGCAAAAAGTGGCTGAGTCCGTCTTGGGCGAGAACGGTTTCGAGGCGGGCGGCGAAGTGGATGCAGCGTTGCACGAGAGCTTCGTTCACGGTGGGCGCGTACCAGTTGGTGAATTGGGGGGCGTCGTGCAGGCGGGCAAGGAGGCGGGCGGCCCGGTCGGTTTCCGAGGGGGTGAGGTCGGAGAAAGCGAGGCGGAGTTCGGGCAGGCTGCGGGCGAAAGTGGCGGCATCCCAATCCTGAATGATGTCGATCAGCGCGCACATCAAGGGTTCGTCCAGCCAGGCGAGTTCGCGGCGAGTGTGGAGCAGTCCCCGAAGGAAACGGGTGAAGGCGCCCCGCCCCGGATCCTGCACGCGCAACAGTTGCATCACGTCCTCGCCCACACGCGCATCCTGCCGCCAAAGCAGACCGAGGAGTCCGCCCCACAGGAGGGGGTCGAGACCGTGGGACGGGTTGCGGACGACGTTTTCACACGCCTCCCAAAAGAGGCGGGGCTCGAGCAGGGTGCCCTCCGAATCGGAAGCCAGCGCCGAAAGCAAAAGGTGCATTTGCTTGAGGGCGGCCTCGGCGCGTTCGGGGGACAGATTCGGAAAATCCCCAATCAGCAGGCAGGCGCGGAGGTAGGCGGATTGCAACAGGGAGTGTAGGCCTTCGAGTTTTCCGGTTTCGAGGGGACTGGGCACGTTCAGGAGCAGATCGAGGTGGCGGAGCGCGTCGGCGGTTTCCGAAAAATCGTCCTCGCGCCGAAGAATGGTCTCCACCAGGGGAACGAAGCCGGCTGCGCGTTCGGGGAATCCCAGGCGGGCGCAGACGAGCAACAGGGCGACGGCCTCCACGCAGCCGCCCGACGCGTGGGACTGGAGTTCAGCGGCCCGGGTGTTCAGTCGGTGGGTCAGGACCTCCTCGAAGGTGGCCCCGGCGGTGCCGAGATGTAAAAACCTGCTTTCCAGTTGCGGACTCCAGGCATACTCCCAGTGTTCGATCAGGAGATCGAGTCCGGTGCCGCGGACAAAATCCGGGCCGCCGCAAAACCGTGCGAAAGAAACGTCCAGCATATCCAGCAAACGCAAGAAACGGCTGATTTCGCGGTGGCGGGCATTTCGATGAATATCGAGATCCAGCTTGCGTCGCGTCGCGCTGTCGATGCGCAGGCCCAGGGTTTGACAGCGGGCGCGAAATTCAGCGACCAGCGGATGCAGAGGTACCCCGGCGGGGACTTGGCCGAGTTGTTCGCCACAAAGCATTTCCCAGGCAAGGGCCAGAATCCGGTTGCCGTCCGCATCGAGAGATCCTTTCACGAAGCTGGAACGCACCCCGTCGAGCAGATCCTCGCGCAGGGGACCGGGATTGCCGCGAAAACGG
This sequence comes from Verrucomicrobiota bacterium, assembly GCA_020831635.1. Taxonomy (GTDB): domain Bacteria; phylum Verrucomicrobiota; class Kiritimatiellia; order SS1-B-03-39; family UBA6053; genus PXAS01. Next base: position 6,055 of record JAFIGC010000130.1, read on the forward strand.
GCCAGGAGACAGGCCTGCTGGTGGGCGGCGGCGAGGTCGGCGGTGGAGAGCGGTTGGGGAAAGGCGGCTTCACGGCTACTTCGGGCGAGGTCGGTGAGCACTTCCATGGCCACGTCCTGCAAAATCCCTTCCGGGCTACCGCCGGGATGATCCCAAAGCCGCTGATAATATCCGGGCTGCGGCATCCCGGCGGCATAGCCGTTGAGGGTGTCGAGTTCCCGAAAGCTGTAGGGAATGAGCGCGAGCAAACGCTCCGCTTCGGCGGAAGTCGGGGGCGACTCCACCCGCGGCATGCGATTGCCGGCCAGCGCCGGGGTATGAAATCCGCCCGTGACCACCAGAATCGGCCCCGTCTCCTTGCGACGCGTTTTGCGTTTGCGCTCCGCGCGAAGCAGCTCCAGCATCCGCGCCTCCCGGGCCAGGGTGCCGTCCGAAGTCAGGCTTTCCGCCGAGGTCGTGAGGCGGGCCAAAAAGCAATAGGCCGCGATGCGACGCCAGAAGGCGGGACTGTCTTCCTGACGAAAGGCGGATTCAAAGTGTCGATCCCAGAATTCATGGCTGTCGCGACAACCTTCGCGTTTGGCAAGGGCCCGGAGGTATTGGCTGTGCAGGAAATGGTGGTCGTCGCAAAGGCGATGGGGCATGGCCGGCCCGGGCTCCAGGTCGATGAACCGCAGGCGCGCCCCCAGGGCGTGGCCTTCTCGAAGGGCGACGAATTCCGGGGAGTAAGCGCAAAGCGGAAAATAACTGCCCTCTCCCGTGGTGGGTGTGCCGCCCAAATAAACGGCCACGGGCGGGACCAGGGCGGGGTCCACGAGAAAGGGAATCAAGGCGTCCATCGATTGCGGGCCCTCGATCAACACGCTGCTCGGACGCAGGTCGCGGATCAGACGGGCCAGGTGCCAGGCGCAAGCGGGGCTGTGATGACGGATGGGGGCGAAAACCAGATCCGGCCCTGCCAGAACGTCCAGGAAATCCGCCAGCTCCCGCTCCCATTCGGGTGGGCATGGAAAATCGGAAAAGCTCATTCCGGGGGCACGGCGCGGGCGTTGTAGAAAGTTTCCCAAACCCCGCCGCGGCTGGCCCGTAACCGGGCCACCACCCGCAGATAATGGTCGAGTTTGCGGGCGTCGGCGGGATCGTCTTTGAAAACGGTACCCGCGAGTTGTCGGCAGATGTGAGCCCCGCCAACCGGACCGCCGCCAAAGTAGTGGGCATCCAGACAGGCGGAAAACGAGACGGAAACCGCCTCGGCGGTGGACATCACGGTTCCGGGTTTTTCGAGTTGCGCCCCCTCCTCGGTGCGACCTTCGCGCAAATCGCGGAATGTGGTGACCAAGAGATCCAGCGTGTCCTCCGGAAAAGCAGTCGAAATCCCGTGCTCCGAGAGCAGTCGTTCGGTTTGCTCCCGCACGATGCGCATTTCCAGCGCCTTGTCGCGAATTGGAAACACGGTCTCAAAATTAAAGCGCCGTTTCAGGGCGCTGGACATTTCGTTGACCCCGCGGTCGCGCAGGTTGGCGGTGGCAATGAGATTGAAGCCCGGACGGGCCGAAAGCACCGCCTCTCCGTCCCCAAACTCCGGAATCATCATGCATTTTTCGGACAGCAGACTCACGAGGGTGTCTTGGATTTCCGGCTGACAGCGGGTGATTTCCTCGAAACGCACCAGGCAGCCGTTTTTCATGCCCGTGTGGATCGGACCGGGCACCAAGGCGCGCGGTCCGGGACCTTCCGCCAAAAGCAGCGCGTAGTTCCAAGCGTACTTGATCTGGTCCTCGGTGGTGCCCGCCGTGCCTTGGATGGTCAGCAAAGAATTCCCGCTGATGGCGGCGGCCAAAAGCTCGGAAAGCATCGACTTTGCCGTGCCCGGCTCCCCCACCAGCATCAGACCCCGGTTTCCGGCGAGGGTGACAATGGCCCGCTCCACCAGCACATCATCCCCGTAAAATTTGCGGCTCACCCGCGGGGAGTCGGAGCCGACAATGAAGCGTTTCACGGCGGCGGGGGAAAGCCGCCACCCCGCAGGTTTTGGCCCGGCGTCCTGTGCGCACAAAGCGGCCAGTTCATCGGCATATTGAATTTCAGCGGGCAGTTTGAGAATTTCGAATTTGCTCATATCCATGGGTCAATATTGGGTGTTTTTTTCCCAGTCGGGGTCAAAGCCGGGGCCGTCTTCAGCCATCAGCCGAAGATCGTTCCAGCATTCGGAGAGCAACACTCGGGGCACTTTGGCGAGCCTGAGCGGACGCAAGTTATACGCCGCGTCCCCGCTACCGTCGGCGTTTACCTTGGAAAAGAAAAGGGAGGTCAGGGCCACCATGCGGTCCTCCTCGAGGACCGGAGAGCCCGTGAATTCCACCACCGCCTGAAGACCCAGTCCGGGAAAAGCTTTTTGGTAGGTACAGAACCATCCCGCATCCATCGCTTCGCCCCGGTTGTAGCCACGTTTGCCGCAGCGGCTGCGCAGTTTGTAGGTGTTCACGAGATGCCCTTTGAAATCCTCAAGGGCCGTGGCATCCCCTTCCCCCGTGCCCGGGGGCAAAGGTTCGCCGTCGAATTGGGGGAACAACGAGGGGACCTCGTAATCGCGCAGATGCTCCCGCCAGGCGGCGAGGAGTTCCTCGTTCAGGAAAACGGGATGCGCGATCCGCACCTGCCCACCCGCGTCGAGCGCGAGCGGATTGTCTTCCACATCCGTCAGGCTAAGGTCCGGAAGAGCGCGGAAGGTTTGTTCCGTTCCGTCCGTTCGCCGGTACAGCCAAACCAGTCGTTGACAGAACCGTCCCACCAAGGGATGCCCAAGCAGGTATTCCCGCCACTCCTCCGCCGACCAAACGCGTTCCGTACACATCGCCTCGTACAGGCGCTGTTTCTGATGTTTGACCACCGCCTTGAGTTCTTTCCGATTGTCGGAAAACTCTTTTTTCACCGCTTTGACCTCCTCCGGGTCTTCGGATTTGTTGGACTCGGGCAGGTTTTTGATCGATTTGCCTTCGGGATTGAACAACACCAGGGAAAAATCTTCCTGAAGCCGCGCGGTGAATTGCCGGGCGCCGTAATCCAGCACCTGACAGCCGTCGGAATCAAAGCCGGCGGTGGGCACGGTTCGGTCCTCCATTTCCTCGCGGGTCCATCCCCGTCGTTCGGCCAACGCATCGGCCAGTTTGGCGGCCTCTTTTTGAATGCCTTTGGTGCGGAAGCGCGCGGCGATCGACAGGATCACCTGAATCGCCTGGGGATGTTCCACCCAGGCCAGCATTTGCAGCAGCGATTTGCATTGCGCCATCCGGTGACCGAACCAAGTACGGATGTACCGTTCCGCCGGCGGCACCAACTTTACGCCCCCCATGGCGGCGGCCACGGCCAACATCCCTTTGAAAGGCGTCGCGGAACCTTTGCATTGCTTGAGATATGCCCCCAAAGCCTTTTTGCGCTCGGCCTCCTCATCAAAATCAGGATAGTATTCCGGGTTTTGGATGGCGTAGCGTTTGAATTGCGCCGCATCCTGCTTCGCGAGGGTGTCCGCTTCCTCAAAGGTGTGTTTCGGCAACGTGTCGTAATGCAACCAGGCTTCCAGAACCACTTGGGCAAAAGCCTGTCGTTCGGCAGGTTCCATCAAGTCCGCGTACCGGCGGAGCAAGGGACCGGGCTCGCAGGACTTGAGTTGCACCGCTTGCACCAGCAGCCAGATCAAAACCTCTTTGGGAATGAGCTGTTTGCATTTTTCCCAGTGAACGGCGGGCAAGGCCTCGAAAGGAAACCAATCCAGGTTGGCGGGCAGCCCCTTCGCCAATTTTTTCTCCGCCTCTGCGGCCAATTGCTTGCGGTTGAGAAACTTGTCGAGGTCTTCCCCCAACCGTTCCAAGGCCTCCATCATCGCGGCGCGGCAGACATCCGCTTTTTCCGATTTCAAGGCCTTGAGCAGGGGTTTGATGGCGGAAGGGTCTCCCGCTTCCCCGAGCCAGGCGGCCGCCACGGCCCGGGTTTCCTTGCGTCCGTCCCCAAGCGCCTGTAGGATAAGCGGCAGTTTGTCCGGGAAATTTGCCAAACAGGCCTGGGCCTTGGGGCGTTCCGATTTCGCCCCGTTGAGCGCCGTTTCCCAGAGAAAAGGCACGAACGCCGATGGCGGACGCGGAAAGGTTGCGAGAATCTCAAACGCCTGCTTTCGGTAATCCGCCATTTGGTACGATGAGGTTTCCTTGCGAGAGGGGCGCAACCCCAGACAAACCATCAGCAAATCCGGATGCTGGTAAAAGTAGGGCCAGATTTCGTCGGGTTCCATCTCCAATGGATTCAAACCACTGTAGTTGTAACTGTCCAGAAACAGCGATTGCAGGGGCTCGTGGCCGATGCCCGCCGCCTCCATGGCCGCCGCCAAATCCAGAAGCGTCAAGTGTTGTCGTTCGGAGGCGAGCACATCCTGCACCCAGTTGACTGTCGGGGCTGATAAAGTGGCCCTCAAGAGGGCACCCTGCGGCGGGGAAATGGAACCCGCGATCCAGCCCAGACGCAGGATCGGCACCAGTCCCAGTTTGGCGGGCAGCGACAGTTGAGAAGCCACCCGTGACAAGATCAATTCCACCCCCCCATATCGATTCTGGTTTCCCTTCCAGGCCATCAACGCTTCCCGATCCCCCAGACAACGAAAAATCACCCGTGCATCCCCGTCGGAAATCGGCGGAGGAATCTCGCGCGGTCCTCTATGCCAGGCGTGATTCATCTGATCCCAGTTTCGCACATGGGCTTGCACATATTCAAGACCGGCACGATGGACCGCATCCACAAACGCTTCCTCCAAGTCCTTGGGAAAACTGTACCGGGCGGGAAACGACTTTACGGGCGGGACCAGGTTTTCCAACCCGTCCTCGTAACCACCTCGCCCCTCCTCCCCGTGAACAAAACCCAGGAGCTGCAAATGGTTTTGCAGGGATTCCTTTACTTTGGGATTGGTTTCAAGTGCCAGTCGTTCCTCAAAAATTCCGACACAATCCTCCTCCGCCATTTTCACCAACAGCGGAATCGCAAAAAACCGCTCATTGACTTTGTCCCCATCCAATAACCGGATGATTCTCTTGATCGCCATCCGGCGGATTTTCTCCTCCTGAATAAACAAAAGGGTTTCCGCCGCCTCGCGCACCCGCTTCCCGGGGTCCACCGCCCACGCGCAGATCGTTTCCAGACTCTCCTCTTTCAAAACGACCTTCCATTGATTGAGAAAAACCAAGGCATCCTCCCGATCCGCTTTTGGCAGCAATTCCAGCGCCTCCGCCACCTCCGCCGGATGTCTGCCAAAAAACGGCCCCAATCCCCGCAGAACCAAGGTGGCAAGATGATCCGCATGTCGATAGCTTCTCTTTTCCAACAACAACAACCTCACCAGCGTTGCAGGGGGCGTGCCGGCCACCGCCAACACCTCCTCAAAACGCGCCGCGTCCAGATAAAACCCTTTGGCCCTGCCCAGATTTTGTTCCCAGACCGAAATCAGCTCGTGAAAAAAAGCCTCGACCCATCGTTCTTCCGGCGACAGGGTTTTCCAATCCCAGTTTCCTTGCCGGGCATCCCAGACCGCCGCATACACCCGGGCCATTCTGTACAAAACAACGGGAGGAATCTCCCGCAAATATTTGATGAAAAATGGCGCGTGGACTTTGGGCTCGGCATCCAAGAGGAGGTTATGCATCGGATTTTGTTTTTTCAGCACCACCAGCCGGACCATCAGCGCTTCCGCGGTTTTGGGATAGGCCGCAAGTTTCGCCAGAACCTCCTCGCCTTCCCCCGCCACCACAAACCGAAACGTTTCCCCGCCCAACTTCGGACAAACCTCATTCAGCGCACCAAAATATTTCTTCAGAAATTCATGCTGCTCCTTGGGCAAGGCCACGTCCTGCGAAGGCCCCGCTGCTTTTTTGTTTTTCGAGAAAATCGCCATAACCATCAAACTCCTGGTGATTGGGGTGTGCAACCCAAGCTGACAGATTCCAGCCTCTTTGAAAAGACCCAAATCCCCCGCGGAAAGCGAAAAATGACAAGAGACGCGTGAGTGACGAGTGACGAATGATGAGTGACGAATGATGAGTGTTTCAAATGCGAAGTGCGACGTTCGATGTTCGACCCTCCTTCCGCCCGATGCGAGGATTGAAATCCACGGCTATGCGTCGGCCCGTCGCTACGCGACGCAGTTTTGGAGCCAAACCCCTGCCGTCGCCAAGCGATGTCATACGATGAGGCGTATTCACCGAAATTTTCAGAACAGAGACAACCGCGGTGGATTTGCCTTCGCTCCCTTTGCGTGCTTCTGTTCAAATCCTCTGTGTTTAGAACAGAAGGTCGCGAAGAATTTCAGTGGCTTTGCTCTGCGCGCTCAGCGTCCTCCTGTTCAACAGGTTGATCACCGGTGTATGCCACCCGGCATGCATTGAGCATCCAAAAAAGCATTGATCCTGCTGAAAACTCCGTTTATGTGAGACTTTCACCCGCGTTCAGGGGGATGTAAACCATAGAGGAGGACCCCATGCCAAATTTCACGACCATTCTAATCATCATCTGCCTGCAAACCGTGATCACAGCGTTATTGCTCTGGTGCGGAATGAAACTGGTGGGTGAGGACGGGGATATCCGTGCCCTGCTGCTCGCGGCTTTATTTGCGGCTCTTGTGGGCATGGTTCCTCACATCGGCTGGCTGCTCTCCATTGGCGTATTATTGTTTCTTCTTTCCAAATGGACCACCGCCGATATTTTTCCCGGAGGGGTGTTGATCGTGGTCATCGCCCGGGCACTCGGATTATTCCTGGTGCTTTTCTTGTTCACTCTTTTTTAAAAAGTGTTCCGACCCGGATCCCCACCCTTTTAACGTTCTAAGTCGGACGTTTGATTTCAGGGATCCGTCAGGCGACACTACCCGGCGCACAATATCATTTAGAACAGAGGCAACCGCGGTGGAATTGCCTTCGCTTCCTTTGCGTGCTTCTGTTCAAATCCACAGCGTTATCGAACAAAAGGTCGCGAAGGAAGAGAAGCCTTGCAATACCTTGCTCTGCGCGCTCCGCGTCCTCCTGTTCAATAGGATGATCGACGCTATATGCCACCCGGCATGCATTGAGCATCCAAAAAAGCATTGATCCTGCTGAAAACTCCGTTTATGTGTGACTTTCCCTCGCGTTCAGGGGGATGTAAAACATAGAGGAGGACCTTTTATCATGATCAACGCCACCCCCATGGGACTGTGTTCCTGGAATTTCACCCTGCAAGGGGAGGATCTCCAAGGAGAAACCTACATCAACTTCTTCAGTGAAAGCGGATCGATCCGCCTCAACCAAGAAAATTATGAGGTGAAAAAGCAAGGGATGCTCAGCGGACAATGGGACCTTGTACACCGTGGGGCGGTCTTGGTGACCGCGCAGAAGGGAAATCCGTTTTCGAGAACGATCCAGTTTACCGCACCCGGGGCCGAGCACAGTTTGCGCGCGGAGAGCATGGTGGGGAGAACCATGGTGCTGGAATCCCCCGGAGCCCAGATCCACATATCCCCGGAACACCCTTTCACCCGTCGGGCCACTCTGTCCAGCTCCGGACCGGACCCCAAGGTCACCCTGTTTGCATTTTGGCTGACCATCCTTATGTGGAAACGCGCCTCGGACAGTAACTCCAGTTCTTAAGGGACCCATGACAACTTCAAAAAAACTTCGCAAACCGGCGCTGAACACCATCCACTGGATGGTGTGCGGGCTTTTGATGAGTTTTCCCGCAGAAGCACACGAGAATGGGACATCTCCCTCATCCGTTCCGAATTCGGACGAAATCGAAAATCCGAATTTTTACTTGGAAAATGCCGTTCAGGCCGCACGGTCCATCGACTCGGTTTTTTCGCATGACCGATCCTTGAGGTTGATTGCCGAAACGCAAGCCCAAGCGGGTGAGATCGATAAGGCCTTGGACACCGTGAAGTGGATTCAAGAGGAGATCTCTCGCAACATGGCCTTGGTTGAAATCGCCATGGCGCGGGCAAAAGCGGATGAGCTTGAAGCGGCCCTGGAGATCGCCCGGGGATTTGAGGATGCTTGGTGGCGTTCTTTGTTGCTGGTACGCATCACCAAGATTCACGCAGTCGCGGGCCGGATCGACTTGGCGTTACAGGCCGTGGAGAGGATTGAAGGTGGAAGGTTCCATGCCCAAGCGGTGGGAAACATTGCCTGGGGGCAAGCCAAGACGGGAGATTTCGATGCGGCGCTGGAAACCGCGCGGGGGATTCAGGACCCGGGTTTTCGGGCCTGGGCATTGGGGGCCATTGCAAAACGCTGGGCCAAAACAGGGCAAACCGATGAGGCGAACCGGATCTTCGACACTGCAATTGAGGTCGCCGGGAAAATTGAGGATACACGTCATCAGGCTTGGTCATTGGCCACCCTCGCAACGGGAAGGGCCGAGGCAAACCAAACCGATGAGGCCCTGGAAATCGCGCGAGGAATATCCGACGCACATTACCGTGGTTTGGCCTTGGCATCCATCGCCTTGTGGCAAGTTCGCGCGGATCAGTTCGAAGCCGCTTTGGTGACTACAAGTGGGATTGAGGAACTTTACCGTCGTAGCTTCGCTTTAAAAGATGTTGCCGAGGCTCTGGCGGAAATTGGCCAAAATGAAACCTCGCGCCAAACATTCAAGACGGCTCTGGAGATCGCGATTGGAGAGGAGGGTTCGATATTCACGGCCAGATTGTTGAGAGAAATCGCCGAAGCCCAGGCAAACGCGGGGCAGATTGTATCGGCGTTGGATACCGCGCGGGGAATTGAGGAAGCGCATTCCCGTTCCATCGCGTTGACGGCCATCGCCGGCGTACTCTCCCAAAAAGGGCAGTCCGAGCAGGCGCTCCGCACTTTCGATGCCGCCTTGGCATCCGCTCGGAAGGGGGGGACCGAACATGCACGTGCCGAGGCATTCCGACACATCGGTCGCGTACAAGCTGAAACGGGACACATCGACCTACCCCAGGCTTGGATGAAGCAATTGACGACCCCTCTCGAAATCTGCCGCGCCAATCTGGGTTTTGCCGAAGGTTTGCTGAAACGACGCCAAACCCCGGAGGGTGGTTGAATGATTCAAAATGTTTCTCGAACGGAGTCAAGCTACCGCTTTGCAGCGCTTTGGCCGTATGGCCGCGCCTTTTCGTTTGGCCGTGGCGAAAGCGGTAGCTTCGCGGTGCTCGCTACACGCACTCCAAAGCGGCTTCGCCGCGCTCGTTACTCCGGCGGAAGGTTGTCGGTTTTATTTTTTACGAAACCGTGGATAAAATAAAGCCTGAATCCGTGAGATATTTGCAAAGAAGGCGTGCAAGATCATGGAGCGAA
>JAFIGC010000131.1 GCA_020831635.1 Verrucomicrobiota bacterium
TCGAGGGGGATTTCGATCCCGGATTTTATGTGAAACACTTCATCAAAGACATGGGGATTGCCTCCGAATCCGCCGAAAAAATGGACCTGGATTTGCCCGGCTTGGCCCTTTCCCTCAACTCCTACCGGGAGTTGGCGGCCAAGGGCGACGGGGACCTCGGAACGCAGGCGCTGGCCAAAATGTACGGCGTGGGAACGAGTCCATGAAAAACGAAAAATGGTGGCAAAATTACCCGTGGCGAATGATACAGACGAACCTGCGGGAAATCGACATGGCGGACATCGACGCGGACGCCTATGTCCGGGAGTTGAAAGCGTTTCACGCCACCGTGGCGATGATCAACGTGGGAGGCATCATCGCAAGTTATCCGACGAAACTGGCGGATCAGTTCCAAAGTCCTTTCCTGACGGGCGATTCTTTGCAGAAAATCATCTCCGCCTGTCATGCCGAGGGCATCAAGGTCATCGCCCGCAACGATTTTTCAAAAATCCGCAGACCGATTTACGAAAAACACCCCGAATGGGCCTATCGAACCCGGGCAGGCGACATCGTGGATTACAACGGGGATGTACACGCCTGTCTGAACGGAGGATATCAGCAGGGTTACGTGAAGAAAATCGTCCGGGAAATTCTCGAAACCCTGGACGTGGACGGCATGTTTTTTAATATGGGCGGATTTCAGGTCAGCGACTATAGTCACCGTCATTATGGTCCATGCGCCTGCGAGGCCTGTCAAACCCGGTTCCGAGAGGCGACGGGATTCGAACTGCCCGCGTCCACGGATGGGAAGGATCCCTTGGTTCGCGCCTATGAACTCGCGAAGCGGTCGTGGGAAACACAGTGGCGGGAGGAGGTTCATCAGCTCATCCAGGAAATCCGTCCGTCGGTGGCCATGGACAAGTTCGAGTTTTTTCGCCAGGAGTCGAACACGGAGATCGACCGACCCTTGCCGCGCTGGATGTATTCGGCGGGCTCGAACACGCGGTGGGTGCGCACCTCCCGTCCCGAATCCGTCAGTTCCAATACCAGCGTCGATTTCCTCGGGTTTTATTATCGGCATGTGGCCGTCAACCCGGCGCTGCAGGAGATTCGCCTTTGGCAGAATCTGGCCAACGGGGGCGGCCTGGACTATTACCTGATTGGTCGATTGGACACGCACCGGGACCGTTCCGGATTTGAACGGGTGAAAAAAGTGTTCGCCCATCATCACCAAAACGAGGCATCCTATCGGGGCATGGTGTCCGAAGCCACCACCCTCTTGGTCCGCGACAAGGGGGGCGGGCTGCATGCCGAGGCCAAGGGCTGGGTGCGCGTGCTCATCGAAGGACATTTTCCCTTTGATGAAATCCTGGTTGAGGCTTTGACGGATGTCCCCTTGGACAAGTACCGATGTATCATCCTGCCGGAGGTCAAATACCTGTCCCCGGCGCAGGCCGAGGTCTTGGACCGCTTTTGCGAAAATGGTGGTTCCTTGCTGGCCACCGGTCAAACCGGATTTTATGACGACAGCTTGGCACGGCGGGAAACACCGGCATTAAACGCCATGGGCATTGAAGCGGTGCGGTCAACCCGGTCGGACATGCGCAGCGCCCTGTTCGAGGTGGATCGTCCGGAGTTGTATCCCACCCTGACCGAAACCGAGCTGTTGGCTTTCGGGGATTTCCTCGTGTTCGCCGACTATGCCGAAGGGGTCCAAAAGCATTTGAAACTGATTCCGCCGCATATGTTCGGTCCCCCGGAGCGGTGTTATTATCAACAGATCACCGATTTGCCGGGGTTTACGGTGCACGCGCACGGAAAAGGCAAGGCGGTCTACCTGCCTTGGTTGCCGGGCGCGTTTTTCATCCGGGAAGGCTACGACAACACCAGTCGATTCATGATCGACCTCCTCTCGGAATTCGCCGGGGCGATGCGTTTGCAGACCTCGGCGGGCCCCATGTTGGAAATCAGCCTACACCGAAATGAAAAAGGCGCGCGACTCTTGAGTTTGGTGAACCACTCCGGCTGTTTTGGCAACAGCTTTTATGATCCCGTGCCCATGTATGGCCAGTCCATTGACCTTCCCCTTGAATCCCGCGCCTCCCGTCTGCCATCCGATTTGAAAAAACCCGCCGGGGTTGTTTCGTTGATGGATGGCCGGAAGATTCCATTTCATTGTGATGAAGGCAAATTGAGCCTCAGGGTGGATGTGGTCGGGATGTTCGAGTGTCTTGAAATGATTTGATTGCAATCAATAATACATAACGTTATGATATACCATAATGGAAATGAATCGGAAACTTATGCTTCGTGCCTTGGGGCGGCTTGGGGAACTTGCCCAAGCCGAGGGGCTTCTCTTGGAATGCTGCATCTATGGAGGCGCATTGATGATGTTGGCCTACGATTCCCGTTCCAGCACCAAAGACGTGGATGCCGTGGTTCGTCCCCGGGAGCCAGCATTGAGGCTGGCCAAACAAGTTGCGCGGGAATTGAATTTGCCGCAGGATTGGTTGAATGATCAGGTCCGCACGTTTCTCGCTCCTGCAGAGCAATTCCGCGAGATTCCCATAGATTTGCCGGGTTTACATCTCACTGCCCCTACCGCAGGGTATCTTTTGGCCATGAAATCCTTGGCTTGCCGGAATATGTTGCCTGGTTATGAAGGGGATATTGGTGATTTAAAGTTTCTGATCCGCAAGATGCACATTCGTTCGGTTGAAGAAATCCAAAAGCATATAGACCGGTATTACGCAGACGATGTCATGCTCCCCCCGCACCGTGAAACCCTACGGCTATTGATCGAGGAGATTGAATCATGAATGTCACTCAAAGTCTCCAACGTCCACTGACGCTCCGGGATGTGGCGAAGTCCTCAGGCACTTTGGAAGATTTTGGAAGAAATTTGCGGGATTGGCAGCATGTGATCCAACGGGGCGGAGTACACAGCCATAAGGCTTTTCAACGCAGCATTGCAGACCCGCCGCCAGCTCTTGCAGATCGTTTTGAGGGAGGGGACACTGCGGATGCCATGCTGGCCGCGTATGCGGAGTGGCTGGCGGATCAGGCGGGGATTCCGCGTCCCGAATGGTGCGGAGATCCCCTTCGGATCTCGCGCGAACCCTGGTTCGGCTCCCCGCTCCGCGGCTGGCTGATTGCACATGCTCCGGCAAGTTTTCGGCAGCGGAATGTGTTTACGATCCCCGAAGCGGTTTTCACGCCCAAACCAGGACGTCCGACGGTTTCGCGGGAGCAGAAGATGCGCAAGGCTGCCGTACGTCAGCGAGCCTACCGTCGCCGCATTCGTACCCTCGTCGAAAAAGCCCGCCGCATGGAATCCGATCCCCCACCGGCTTCCTCCGAGGAGTGAGCGCATTCGGAACTCGTTGTTTCGTCTGTTTGGAACAAGATCGTTCAACCGGTTGTACTCCAGGGACAACTGACCAAGGTGAGGGTAGGGGTTTCCGGGCGGAGTCCCCGCTCGCTCCCCGCCGCGTGGCGGAACGCTTCCCGGATCATGCCTTCCGCGTGAAAGGCAAACCCGGGAAACTCCGTGTTCCACGGATAGAGTTTCAAGCAAATGAGCCTGCCGTTCTTTTCCTCGAACAGGCCGCTTTCGCGCACCATGCGGGCGGAGTAGGGGCTGTGCGCCAAGAGACCGTCGGGACGGTGTTTTCGGAGGTAGGCTTGGATTTGTGAACGCGGATCTCCTTGGTAATGCAGAAACAAAGGCGGCGGGTGGGGCGACCGGGTTTCATCCATGGCCATTCTCAGCAGAACCGCCGCGTGGGCCATGCGGGTGTGGGCGTACAGGTCGCCCTCGTACAAAAGCGCGCCAATGCGCTTGCACCCCTTTTCGCGCAGGTTCCGCCACCCCGTCTCCACGCATTCCAAAATATTGCGGTGGACCAAGGGGATGGGGGGACGCACCTCGCCCAAACTCACCGCCGCGCATCGGAAGCGGTCCCAAGGAAACGCCGCCACCCAAGCCGGGTCGACCAAACTCGCGGTCAGCACGATTTCGATCCCGCGCGAGGCCAGAATCGCCGCCAAACGTTGCGGACGGTGATTGGTGCGGGTAAACACCGCCACCTTGTAGCCCAAAGCGTCCGCCTCCCGCATCAACGCCTCGGTCATGACCTTTTGCGCGGGGTTGGGTCGCTCCACGGATTCCGAATCTTCCACCAACCAAGCCACCGTCGTTCCGGAGGACACCGTTCGCGAACGCCACCGCGCCGCCGCCAGTTTCGCCAGGGCCGGATCGGGGCGATACCCAAGTTCGTCGGCGGCGGCGCGAACTCGCTCGGCGGTGGACTCCGCCACGCCGGGCCTCCCCGCCAGCGCCCGTTGTGCCACGGATTTACTCACCCCCGCCGCTTCCGCAACCTCCCGCAGGGTCACGCGGCTGTATTCATGATTTTGCTGTTTTTCCGGCATAGGGACGGGACCCTAAACGAAAAGATTGTCGTGTCAACCTTTTCCGGGCTATCCTGTGCCCGAATCGATAACCCCACAGAAAAGGAACCTCATCATGAAGATGTATTGCAAAGACTGGAAACAAACCCTCGCCTGTATGACGCTGATCGCGCTCGTTCCGCTGGCTTCCGTGAAAGCCGACATCATTTTTTCCGATGATTTTGAAGCGCAAACCATCGGCGTCTCGCCCGGCTCCCCGTGGAGTTCGGTCGAAGAACCCGGGAACATTGAAATCCGGGTCCGGGAAGATGATTCCAATCTTTTTGGACTTGGGACCGACAACCAGATCCTGCAACTTTCCAAAACCACGGGCGGAGATGCCGGTCTTATCCGTGCAAACAGCATCGATGATGCCACCACGCTCGCCACCTTGGACATGAATTTTTATCACCCGGCTTCCGACGGGCGTATCGTCCTCCGCCTGAGTAGCGGTGGTTCCGGCAATATCTTTGCCGGGGATACGGCCTTTCAATTGGACATGGCGGACGGAATCGTCACCGTTTTTGATGGTTCAACCAATCTGTCTGGAAATTACCAGATGGATACCCTGAATTCCCTGAGCGTGGTTGCAAACAGCTCCAATGTGTCAACCACCTATGGGGGAAAAACGCTGGCCGCAAACAGTGCGGATATCTGGTTGAACGGAAATCTTCTGATCGATGGCGGGGTGCAAAGAAATCAACAAGGACAGATTCTGGACCGCCTCAGCTTTCATATTTTTGGCGCTGAGACGGACGTGAATTTTTATGTCGACGACATTCAACTGCAAAATGTGGCTATCCCCGAACCCGCCACCCTCGTGTTGCTGGGGATTGTCTTTGGGACTTTGATGATTTTCCGCCGCCGCAAGTAATCCGGGAGATGGCGTGGCGGAGGCGGATTCAGGTAGGACAAAGCTTGGGACAAAGGTTCGGATATGGCAGGAGTCATGAATGACTCTACTTTAATGACTCTACTTTGTCTTGAGCTTTGTCCCAAACTTTGTCTCGTCTTCTACAACCCATAAGTCGGATGCATCCCAATCATGCGAACCCTTTTCCGGGGTTTTCATCTTTTGCGGGTCATAGGGACGGGACCCGAAAAAAAGGGGTTGATTTATTAATCCCATCCAGTCTAAGGTGAAGTTATCTGAATAATCAACATGATGAAGGAGACCCAACATGAAGCAATATTGCAAGAACTGGAAACAAACGCTCGCCTGTGTGGCTTTGATCGCGATCGTGCCGTTTTCTTCCATCGAAGCGAGTATCGTTTATTCCGAGGATTTTGAGGTTGGCGGCACTGGCAACCAACCTCTGTCCAACGCGGGGTGGGTGGCTTATGTACGGGACGACGGACAACTCTTCACCGGACAAGGAACCCCCGGCTTTGATGCCGGCAACGGAAACGTTGCCATCGGCAACGACCCCGAACAGGGACAGTTTGTATTTTGGTGGCCGGGGAACAGCGGGGACACATTGGACCGGGCCTTGGTGGTGTTGGAAAGCAGTGCAAGCAATTATCCCACGGGACTGCACACGGACAGCTTGGCCAGCATTTCCTGGATGGAACGCACCAATGTGGAGGAAAGTCAGTGGAGCCTGGCTCTGCAAATCGACGACGGTAATTGGTACGTTCAAAACCGAGCCCATGATTCCACCACCACATGGAGTGAAGAAATTTTCAACTTCACGCCGACTGCGTCCGCTTGGTCGGACCTGAATTTTATCGCAGGCACCTCCCTGAATGTCGGAAGCGAACTCACAAACCCGCTGCCATCAGGGCAGATTACCGCATTTGGCCTGTATGGTGAGGGAATTTATGACGGAAGTAACGGACAAACCCAACGGTTTGATGATTTCACCGTCGCCATTCCCGAACCCGGCACCCTCGTTCTGCTGGGGTTTGCATTTGGGACTTTGATGATTTTCCGCCGCCGCAACATCTACAACCTATAAATCGGATGCATCCCGAACATGCCAACCCTTTTCCGGGGTTTTCATCTTTTGCGGGTCATAGGGACGGGACCCGATAAAAAGGGGTTGTTTTGTCAACCCCATCCGGTCTAAAGTGGAGGCAACCTGATAAACCCACATGACAAGGAGACCCAACATGATGAAGTATTGCAAGAACTGGAAACAAACCCTCGCCTGTATGACGCTGATCGCGCTCGTCCCGCTGGCTTCCGTTGAAGCAAACATTATCTTTTCAGATGATTTTGAAGCGCAAACCATCGGCGTCTCGCCCGGCTCCCCGTGGAGTTCGGTCGAAGAACCCGGGAACATTGAAATCCGGGTCCGGGAAGATGATTCCAATCTTTTTGGACTTGGGACCGACAACCAGATCCTGCAACTTTCCAAAACCACGGGCGGAGATGCCGGTCTTATCCGTGCAAACAGCATCGATGATGCCACCACGCTCGCCACCTTGGACATGAATTTTTATCACCCGGCTTCCGACGGGCGTATCGTCCTCCGCCTGAGTAGCGGTGGTTCCGGCAATATCTTTGCCGGGGATACGGCCTTTCAATTGGACATGGCGGACGGAATCGTCACCGTTTTTGATGGTTCAACCAATCTGTCTGGAAATTACCAGATGGATACCCTGAATTCCCTGAGCGTGGTTGCAAACAGCTCCAATGTGTCAACCACCTATGGGGGAAAAACGCTGGCCGCAAACAGTGCGGATATCTGGTTGAACGGAAATCTTCTGATCGATGGCGGGGTGCAAAGAAATCAACAAGGACAGATTCTGGACCGCCTCAGCTTTCATATTTTTGGCGGTGAGACGGACGTGAATTTTTATGTCGACGACATTCAACTGCAAAATGTGGCCATCCCCGAACCCGGCACCCTCGTTCTGCTGGGGTTTGCATTTGGGCTCATCATGTACTTCCGTCGGCGAAATTGACTCCGCGCAATTCCAGCCCCAAAGGGGCTTCACATACCAGCCCGGCGCAACGCGCTGGGACTGGGGCCGTAAACAGAGCGGTCTGAAGGACCGCTGTATATTCATTGGCATGGACATCCTCTCGGGCTTCGGATATGCGGCGTTCCTTCAGAACGCTTTTTTTCGGGGGGGCTATTCCCGGGGTTGCACTCTGCCGAGTATACACATTTCCAAGCATGAGAAATTGAGGGGTTTTCACTGCTGCTCGGAAATACAATTCAACGCAGGGTTTCCGCACCTCGTCGGACCCCGGAGGGGTCCATTAGATTAGCCCCGTGTGCTTGCACGCGGGGATCACCGTTCCCAAAACACGTCGTGACCCCGGAGGGGTCGGATATCTTGGGAGGATGCTTGCATCCGAACCCGGGCTGGCAGTGGCACGCGGAGCGGCGGGTGCGGGCACCCTTGCATCGTACCCGACCCCTCCAGGGTCGCCACCGTCGTTCTGCCACAACCCTGGGTCTGTCGACCCGGGGCTAATGTATCTGACCCCTCCGGGGTCTGCGGGACAAGTTTCGAAATGTGTATACTCGTCAGGGTTGCACCCCGGGCTGTTATGCTTTGCCCCTTTGGGGCACATTGCAGAGGAACGTGAAAACCTACCGGTTTCCGACATTCGGAAAGCGGAAATTTATTCAGCGACTTCGGAAAAACTGGTTTCGCCCTCGCGGTTCATTTCGGAGGTGAAGCGGTAGCCGCCTGCGTTTACGGTGAGGCGTCCTTCTTTCCAGCCGAGGTCGAGGATTTCCGGTCCGGACACGGTGCGCATGAGCGCCCATTCGGCGGGATCGTCGAAATCGCGGACTTGTCCGTTTCGGTTCACGTGGGCCATGCCGCCGTCCTCGGGAAATCCGAGGGTGAGAAAGGATCCGTCGGCGCCGCGCAGGGTGGCGCGTCCGTTGTCCAGTTCGGAAAGGTCGAGCGCGGAGTCGTTGCGCACGCGTTGCTTGAAGGTGGCGTAGTCGCCGTGGCTGGAGGGGTCGCCGACTTCCAGGGCAAATCCGTAGTAGGGTCCGGGGGTTTTCGGAGCGTGCAGGCCCAGTACGTTGGGCAGGGCGCGTTCGGCGCGTCCGGTGGGGGTCTTAACTTCGAAGTCGCCGAGATGAATGGGCCGAAGGGCCGCCCAGGTGTTTTCAAAACGGAAGAAGTGAATTCCGTCGACGGTTTCCCGTTCGGCGCTCTCCGGCACTTGGAAAACGAAGGCGTCGCCCTGTTCGCCTTCACGCAACCAGAGGACGAGGTTGCGGTATTGGGCCATCTGCACGCCGCCGTCGATGCCGAGTCGGGGCAGGTTGTCGCGGCTGGAGGTGGCGGCGACAAAATAGTCCACGCCGCGTTCGGAGTTTTCCACGACCAGGTTGAAGGGCCCGATGTCCCCTTCGGGTCCCCGGGGGGTGAGGCTGCCGAGCATGTAGGTGGGGGCGATATACAAGGTTTCGAAGTGGCGGGGACGGTGACTGTCGTCGGCGTCCTGCTCCCAGTTCTGGTAATTGATTTTGGTGGAGAGAATTTCCACGGGCTTCTCAAAATCTTTGCGGGCCAAGGCCATGACCGCCCGCGGGGGACGGTAGGCGCTGGTCATGGCGTGCACGACGTCGCGCTCGAAATGATCGGCGCCGTCGGGGTGTCCGCCGAAATAGATCCATGCGAACATGGGCAGGTCACCGCCCATGGGCTTGTTGTGAAAGCTGTTGTCGCGTTTGGTGGGACGCACCATGCCGCCGCGGTAATATTTCAGGGCCATCATGGTGGCCATTTGGTCCAGGGCGGCTTTGGCGACGCCTTTGATTTGCTCGTCTTTCGCGAAGTCGTAGAGGTTGAGATAGGCGGCGAAGGTGTGGCCGTGATAGGTGGCGGAATCCCATTCCCCCATGCCGATGTTGAAGAGCGACCACACATAGCGGTTGATGTGGTCGCGATACGTTTCCCGGGTTTCGGTGTTGCCGGTTTCTTCGGCCATGAGGTAGGTGGCGGTGGTGCTCATGGCGTACAGGTTGTCGGTGCGGCGTCCGTCGACTTGGCGGTTACCGAAGCGTTCGGGCGTCCAGCCTTGCAGGTTCGGATTGTAGCGTTGGAAGACGGGATGGGGCGTGGTGCGGGGATCGGTGCGGGTCCAAGCCTCGGCGCCTCGTTTCATGCGGGCGCGGTAATCTTCGTCCAACCAGGGGCTGAAGAAGTAGTATTTGCGCATTTGACCCTTGAGGGTGAAGGCGGCATAGAAATCGATGCCTTCGGTGTGCTGATGCCAGGCGCCCGCCTGGGTGTCCTCGGCTTCCAAAAAGCGGATGGCGTTGTCCCGATGTCCGGCGAGGAAGGAGAGAAAGGCGTTGGGGTAGGAGCCTTTTTCATTTTCGAAATGCTTGTTTCCGTAGTTGCCGGGCTGGGCGTGCTTGCGGATGATTTCATTGGCGCGGTCCCAAAAGGCCTCTTCCTCCGCTTCCGGCCATTCGTTCAACCACTTCTCCTCAATGGGATAGGGTTCGACGAGAATGCGGCCATCCTCTTCGATAACGTTTTGGGCGGAAAGGGTGGTGGCTCCGAGGAGCAAAACCAGGAATCTAGTCAGAGTTTGTGATGTAGCGTTCATGGCAGAATGCTTACATCAAAAATGACGAAAATCAAGGGTGGAGGGTTGTGAACAAATCGCTTCCCTTCTTAATCGTAATCTTAATCGTAATCATACTCGTACTCATAATCGACGAACGGTTCGATTTTTGGGATTACGATTAGGATTAGGATTAGGATTAGGATTTCCGGTACGGGAAATCACTGTCATTGAATTTCATACGTTCAACATAAACGCATGACCGTATCATCATCCGGAAGAGGATTCTAAAGCGAAATCCGAAGCGCGGCGCCGAGGAAGACGGTGTCGGTGTCGAGTTTGGTGTCCTCATCCTTGAGGTCGGTTTCATCGTTGAAGCGATAATTGCCGAAAATGTCCAGGAAGAGACCGGGCAGGACTTGAAAATTCAGACCCACGCGGAGGCTGTAGAAGGGATCGTCGGCGAAACTACCGTCCCGGTGCATCCATCCCGCGCCCGCGGCGGCATAGATGCCGCGGCCCAGGATGAAATGGAACTGCGGGGCAATGGCGTCCTCGCCGAACCGGTCGGGAAGAAACTCCACGGAAAGATCCCAACCGATGAGGTCGGGGCGGCTTTGATAACTGATAAAGTAGCTGAATCCATCGTCATCGATGTCGCGGGCGAGGTCGTTGAGCGGCACCCAGTAATTGGCACCGGCTCCGAGACGGTGGCGATGTTCTTGCGCGTGCAGGGGAAGGATCAGAGCGAACATCAATAAGGTGAGAATGGTTTTCATGGGCATTTCCGGGTCATGAGTGTGGGTTGGGTGTGTGGGTGATAGATAGTTGCATCTTGCACCTTTGGTTTCAAAAGCGCAAGAAAAATCCCCTGGGGGGAAACCCTGCTTTTATGGGGACAGACCCCTTTCATGTCTTCACCTTTGTCTCAAGCCCTCTTTGGAGTCGAAGGCGCCGATGCGGGGATAGTAGTGCTTGTCGAATCGATAATCCCCACATTCGCCCCGGTCGTCGCGCGTGGGCGCTTAGACGTCGGGATGAAATTCAAATTGGTATTCGGACCCCACCCGCACCCGTTGATCCCGCCCTTCGCCGAAGAGAAATTCTCCGCAGAGGGTTGTGAGTTGCCATTAAGGATCAAATCGGGTGAAGGGTCCGGCACGTTTTAAATTCGGTCCTGCCAGTTCTTGGGGTTTCGTTTTGCATGGAATACGGATAAGACAACGAGCCTTCGGCTCATCGTTAGCTCCGGATTCGTTCCCGTACCACACTCCACTCCCCCCCTTCGTCCGGATTCAGGGCGTAGGCATCGAGACGGCGGTCTATTTCCGATTTCTGCTGATCCGTGAGTTGGATCGTTTCCGGGGCTTCCGTGATCATGTCCCAGATATCCTCAACAAGTTGAATGCGCTCGGAAACGCTCAGGCTCAAGAGTTCTGCTTTGGCGAGTGTTGTCATGATCAAGATTAATACTTTAAATTTCAGGCGTTATCAAACTGTTCTTCCCGTGGAATTTTCAAGGCAAAAGAGGCTCCGTGCATATGAACATTTTCAACACCCAAACCCCAGTCGTCGCGTAGCGACGTTCGACGCATAGCCGTGGATTTCAATCCACGGTTTGAGAACCCATCCGATTCGTGCGCCGCGTAGCGTCGCCTGACGGACCTGGGGGTTTCAACCCCATCTCGATTTTTGATTTAGGATTGCGGAATGTGGGAGTTGCTGGTTAAGGGTTGTCAGCGCCGGGGGTTTGGCCTTGTTCGGCGTAGTCCGCCCGAGGTTCATAAAGCAAGGGAAATCCTCCCGGATCCCGTATTGAACTCAGTGACAGATCCACATCCAGCTCCGGCCAGCGCACATGATCCTCGCTCTCTCCGACCACGGAAAAAACTTTCCATACAGGAGCATCCTTAAACCAAGGGAATTCCTCATAAGGAAGGAAATATTCTTTCCCCAAGTGTAAGAGCCAGATTCCGAAGGGAGATATATCCGTGACTTCAGATACCGAAGTGTTTGTGCCAATGTTGCTGTATTTCATTTTTTTGGTCTCTGACAATTTTTTCCAATATCTTCAATTCTTTAGCGGAAAAACCGCGATGATCCGCAAGCGAAATTTCCGGCTCCAACCAGAACTTGGCTTCTCCGTCCGGCGATCGGACATGAACATGAATCCGTGGTTCTTCACGTGAAAAAAAGAAGAAACGATAATTTCGGAAGTGAAAGACTGTAGGACTCATTATCAGAAGGTAAAGCCAATCATTCTTGTCGTCAAAGTCAAGCGGAGAAAACGGTCCTAGTCCCGCGTTTACGCGGAAGTGGTCGAGCACCCTTCAGGGTGCGGGTTTTCATTGTACCGGGCCATTTTTTTTGGTGGGAATAGGCCTTATCCACCGGATTCCCAGGCCATGAATGGCCCTTTTTGACTATCCGCGTGAACGCGGGACTAGCGCAAGCTTCCGTGTCCTCACCATTTTCGATCTCTTTCCATCAGAAAAATCGGGGACAGACCCTTTCAAACTTTGAAAATTTCGGTGCGCTGGGCGTAGACGTCGGCGCGGAGCCAGAGGTTTTGGGGGAAGATGACGCGGATGACGTTTTCGTAGGCGGCGGCGTCGGGAAGGAGGTGGGTGAGCTTGTTGGCGCGGGCGCGGATGGGGGCGAGGTCGATGTGGTTGCCGCTTTGCTCGGGGCGCAGGGCGGTGTAGAGCATGTGGCTTTCGATCAACTCGTTGAGAAAGTGCGTGCCGAGGGAGACGTCGGGGACGAGGTGCTCGTGCATGACCGCGATTTCGTAGACGGCGGAGGCTTGGTTGATGTCGTTGAAATGCACGGGCACCCCGAGGCTGGGCTGGCTGGTGCCCCAGCGTCCGGGACCGATGAGGACGAGGCGGGTGCCGGGGGGCGTGAGCTTGTTGAGCCGTCCTATGATTTTGGCCACGGCATGGCGCTTTTGCTCGGGGAGGTCGGCATACGCTTCGGCTTCGACGAGGATGAGCCGGTCCACGGGGAATTGGCGTCCGGCGCCGATGACGGGGCCGGTGGCGTCGATCCAGTGTTCGCTCGGCGTGAGGGCGCACTCGGCGGACCCGCCTTCGGGGCGGACTTGGAAGGGACGGCATTGGAGGAGGTTGATGTGGTATTGGCCTTCGTCGGTGAAGTTGGCGGAAAATTCGATGTCCACGGGCACGCCGTAGGCGGTTTCGAGGCAATGCAGCAGTTTGCGGAAGTCGGCCACGAAGGTCGTGTCCCGAAAGAGGGGGGCAAAGGTGAGCAGCGATTGTTTCTCGCGGGGCAGACGGCTGGTGAAGAGGTCCATGGGCAGGGCGTCGTTTTCGCTGACGATGTCTTGAACCCAGCCGGAGATGAGTTTGTTTTGCTTGAGGTCCAGGCAATCCATTTTGCGCTGCACCTGGTCCTCGCGGGCGGGATGGAGTTCGGGGGCATTGAGGGCCACAAGCCGGGTGGGGTCGTCGTCGGCCCGGTCCACCGCCCGGGTGCCGAGTCCGAAGACCAGCCGCATGACTCCGGCGGCGGGATCGATTTCCTTGTGCCAGACAAAGGGGTTGTAGGAGAGGCAGACCCCGGCGAGATGCGGATAGACATAATCGCCGATTTGTTGACCGGACACGCGCATGAGCAGCAAGGCCATCTGTTCGTCGCGATCCAAAAGGCCACGCCGTTTTCGGTAGAGGAGGGCTTCTTCGCCCAGGGTGCTGGCATAGACGGTGCGGACGGCGTCCATGAGGGCTGCCAACCGCGCTTCGGGCGGACCCTGATTGACGCAGAACACGCTTTCGTATTTGCCGGCAAAGGCGTTGCCGTAGGCATCTTCCAGCAGGGAGCTGGACCGCACGATGAAGGGGGATTCGCCGAAATAGGCGAGCATGTCGCGGAACTGTTTCACGGCGTAGTCGGGGAAGGCGCCCCGGAGTATGCGTTCGCGGGCCTCTTTGACTTCGTCGAGAAAGGTGCCGGAGTTTTTTTGACGTTCGCGAATCCACCAGACGCGATTGCGGATGAGAAAGGTGTGGTAGAGGTCGGACCCGACGTAAAAGGAGTCCTGGGCTTCGAGTTTGGCATGGAGTTCGGGTTCGCGTTCCCGCAAAATGGCTTGGGCAATGAGCATGCCTGCGGCCTTGCCGCCGATGCGTCCGCCGCCGATGAGGCGGTTGCAGACGGCCACGAGTTCCTCCAGGTTCAGGTGGCGTTGGGCCAATTCGAACATTTGTTCTTCGCCGCCGATGAGTTCCCGCAACAGGCGGCGGAAGAGGTCCTGTTTTTCGTGTTCGGGGACCTCGCGTCCCTGGTGCTCGGCGCGGAGGAGGTTTCGGGCGGCGTGGACCAAGAGATGCCAGGGGTCCTGTCGGGGTTCGGCCAGAAATCCGCGCCAGTCGGAACTGCGGAGGATTTCCGCGATGTCCACGCTGGAATTGACGGGGAGGAAGTCATCGCCCGCGCGCCGGTGAATGAGGTTCATGGCGTCCGCGGAACGATACTGCACCTTGAGGGGGCGGATGTAGGTGTGTTGGTTGTGACTGAACACGTCCAGCATGAACTGGGTGGTGTCGCGGATGGGGCCGAGGGCGTATTCGCTGTGGGCGTGGCGGTAGAGGGCGAAGTAGGTGAGGGATTGATATTCCAAAAGCCGGGGACAGGTCAGCATGAAAAAGTTTCCGAGCAGGGCGTCGGCCTGCCAGATGTCGCTGAGTTCGGAGAGGCAGTCGAACACGTAGACGGCGTCTCCGGCATCGCCCATGTCGGAAATCACGTCGTGCACGGCTTTGACAAAACTCTCGAAACCTTCCTTGGGGTCGGGGTGGAAGACCCGCTGACAATCGGAGGGTTTCAGGAGTTCGGGATGGGAGGCGAAGCGGAAGTACACCAGCTTCAGTCCCGCGCGGCAGGCGGCGTCGGCGTACGGCGCCACCAAGTCGCGGTATTCTTCCCAGCGTTCGACCTGCCAGACGACGTTGTCCCCTGGCAAAACGCCTTTCAGCACCCGGTCCAGCCCCGGAAGGCCGGTGGTGCATGCGGAATCAGAACTTGAGCTACCGTTTGCTTTCATATGTTGCGCGGCCATAATGTATTGCTCGGGGTTGGTGTCAGAAGGTGTTTGTGGATCTAGAAAATGGGGAAAAGCCTTCGGGGGAGACCGG